>JABJKH010000050.1 GCA_018660465.1 Rhodospirillaceae bacterium | reverse complement strand
TCCATATCACATAGCCAGCAGCCCCTGTCCAAATGATCAGCATGATCAAGAACATCAGATTGCCGGAGGTAAAAAGTTTGCGTTCCTTACTTTCGGATTTCCGGCGATCTTTTGGACGACGTTCCTTGCCCGCCAGAAACACCATATAAAACCCGCCGAACAGCCAAGGAACCGTCAAACGTAGGTCGAGTGCATGCCCGCCCCAAACCTTGGTAAAGGTTTGATCGGGTCTCGGGCCATCTCCCGGTGTATGATCGAGAAGGCTTTGGTCTTTAGATATTTGATTGGCCATGGCAACGCTGCTTGTTTTTACCTATCTACCCTTATAACGAATATGCACAACAGAGAAATAATAATCGGCTAGTGAACTGAATCTATCTTATGCTACCCATACACCAGTGACATGAATCAAAATGAAAACAAAATTTGCTGGGCCGTCAGTACCGGTGAGGCCGGTATGGTCAGCCAAGTCATGGGGCTGGCTGAGGCTGTGGGTTTCACCGTGCAGCAAAAATCCATCCGCCTTCGCAGTCCCTGGAGCTGGCTGCCGGGCCACCTAACCCCTTTTGCGCTTATGGGGCTTTCATCTGACGCCGATACGCTTACCCCGCCTTGGCCTGACCTGATGATCACTTGCGGGCGGCGGAGTGTTGCGGCATCCATCGCTGTACGAAGGTTGAGCGCTGGAAAAACTTTCACAGTCCATGTCCAAAACCCGTTGGTGCCCAACCGCTATTTTGATCTCGTGTTACCGCCGCGTCACGATGGCCTGACGGGACCTAATGTTCACCCGACGCGTGCATCGATCCACCGCATAACGCCTGAGAAGTTATCCGAAGAAGCGGGCCGAATGGCACCGCTATTTGCCGATCTACCGCGCCCGTTAGTCTGCGTCGTAATTGGTGGCAACAGCAGCGCGCACAAGCTCACCCGCCGGGCAACAGCGGAATTAGCAGATCAGCTTCTCGCGCTTTCAAAGAACATGGGGGTGGGGCTTGCGGTTACAACGTCACGCCGCACCGGCGATGAAAACACGGCGATTCTAAAGAACAAACTGAGTGGCCCAAATTGCATGTTGTGGAGTGGTGAAGGCGAAAACCCCTACTTCGCGATGCTGGGGCTGGCTAATTATATCCTGGTAACATCCGATTCGGCCTCCATGGTCTCGGAAGCTTGCGCCACCGGCAAGCCAGTCCACATCATTGATCTTGAAGGCGGCAATGATCGCTTTGCCAAATTCCACGAGGGCCTGAGAAACGAAGGGATCACCCGGCCCTTTACGGGTCAGCTAGAAGATTGGACCTACCAGCCACTGACCTGCACCCAGGAGGCAGCTCGCTTAGTCTTGGAGAAAATAAGAGCCCGAGAAAATTAACCGACCGGCTGATCCGGATAAGCGAGTTCGTGACGGTTCATCCATTCGTCGGTCACGAAATTAACGATCAGCGAACGACGAACGCCGGTGATTTTGTTGGGCCGAAAGCCATGCCATGAATTTGCACCTGGGATAAAAATAAAAGCCCGATTCGCCGCATGTGACGCGGTGCCGTAGTAGTCAGAGAGTTCCGGGCCAGTAAAAATATCGGTTCCCCACTCTTCATCATCCGGTGAGGGGTTCAGGTAAATCAACATGCTAAATAGTTTAACCGAGATATCCTTGTGCGATTCGAGCCAAAAACCGTCATGATCCTGGGCGTATTCCAAACGCAGATAGCTGCCGGTTAAATCAATTCCACACTTGTCTTCCAAAGCATTGATTGTTTCTGCGCTCTGAAACGTTTCCGATACAACACTGCAAATATCAAATTCTTCACGCCGCCCGGTATCGAAATACCCCCGGACGTCGTTGTTGGACGCGCGCTGACCTTCATCATAATCCACACGGGGGATATCAATCGGCAACGCAAGAATACCCTCAATGACATCGTCATCCAGAACGTTATCCAGATTCCAATGATTGTAAGGCTCTCTCTCTCCCTCAGAGGACTGAAGGCTGGAAAGGAACGTCGCTTGATTGCTGGAAAAGGAAGCCATGGGGCCTAATTCGATTGTTGAAAGACAATTTATGTGAGGAACATAGCGTATTCACATATGTGCTTTGTTGATCGACGTCAATTTTTCTTTCTAATTCTCTTTAGGGCGCAACGAATTCAGCAACCGCATCGGCGACATCCTCAGCAAAGAAATCGAGGAAAAAGTGTCCTGCTTCAGCGATAACCTTAAGCGAGACTTTCTTGCCGTCCGCTAAAGGCTTAACCAGTTTGGGCAGCCCCCGAACGACTTTATCTTCCGCCCCGGCGATAACCAGAACCGGAACCTTGATCTTTGATAAATGGTTGGGTGAATGGAACCGGGGTTCATTCTTGTAATAAGATACAAATGACTTGGCACTAACGTCCGTCCCCGGACAATAAAGTACGCCAATCTTCTTGAGCATCTGATCACCCTTGCCCGCAGCAACAAGTTTCTTTGCTTTATCAAGGACTGGCTGCAGGGGCTGCTTATGACTCCTTTTGAATCCAGCGACACGGCGTTCAGCATTCCAAGTCGCAGGAGCAAGCAAAACCACCCGCTTTACTTCACTTGGCGCGCGTTCAGCAGCGAACCAAGCCGTTTGGTTTCCGCCCCGTGAATGGCCCATGAGGACGATATCGCCCGCCCCTTGAGCTTTTAACCAGTTAAGCCAAATACCGATTTCATCAAGTGCATCTTCGTGTCTATGGCGATGGGGAACCTTGCAGTCGTACATCCCCGTACGCTTCGTCAGGCCGAGGCTTAACGAAATCGCCAACGAGGTCAGGCCCCGTTCCTTCAACCCCTTCTGCAGGGTCTCAATCAATTCCATACGATTATGAGCAAGCGTGCCGTGGGTCAGAAGAACCACGCCGTCTTTTAAGGACTTACCCTCAGCCGTCATCAGACGACCATTCAGGGTTAAATTTTTATGGGTGGTCGTTACTTCCGCCGCGTCGGCGGGCCCTGTTAAAAAACAGAAATAGATTATGGCGACCGCCGAGCACCGAAAAAGATATAACATAAAAATTGATCCACGTTGTTTAATCATCATTCGCAATATCTTGCTTTACGGTCTTACTGCCAAGCAAAATGTCCGCCATATAGAATTTTGGGACATTTTTTTGCGTACGCTTAGTCACCCAATACGCTCATCCACCCGCGCCGCTTCGCCATAGACCTCTGGATTGAAGACATTGAACGGACGCTCGCCAGCCAAGAACAGCTCTATGTTTTTAACCGCGTACAACGCCATCTCCTCTCGTGTCTCGCGTGCTGCACTGCCCATATGCGGGGTCAGAACGACATTTGGGAGAGATTTCAATCCTTCAATTGGACCTGGATTGGGTTCAGGAACTTCGGTCTGGTAGACGTCCAGCGCTGCCCCTCTGATGCGTTTTTCCCTGAGTGCTTTTTCTAACGCCACTTCGTCCAAAACCGGCCCCCGCGACGTATTCACCAGAATAGCGCTCGGCTTCATCATGGAGATCAGACGCTCGCCGACGAGCCCCTTGGTTTCTTTGGTGAGCAAGGGGGTTAAAAGAATAAAGTCCGACTCCATGAACAAATCTTCAATGCCACGGTATTCAGCCGATCCGATGGCAATTTCTTCGGCCGCACTGAGACGGGTACGTTTGGTGTAGAGGATTTTCATATCGCAACCGGAGGCCTTACGGGCGACCATCTGACCAATTTGGCCCATGCCGACAATCCCCAGCTTCTTGTCATAAAGCCGCGTGCCCATGAAGGCCATGGATTGATTTTGTCGCCATTTGCCCTCCCGCAGGAAGGTATCTGCCTCCGGCAATCGCCACGCCGTCGACATCAGTAGAGCAAAGGTGAATTCAGCCGTGGTCCGAGCCGTTAGTTTAGGGTTCCCAGCTACTGGTACGTTTTTCGCCGTCGCTGCGGCAAAATCCACGAACTTTGCCGAGCCATGCATGGCACCGATAAATTGTAGGTCCTTGGCCGCATTAATGACCGCCGCGTTGTAAGGAACCTCGCCAACCGCAAACAGAATGTCTTGATCCCGCACAGCCTCTATCAATTTATCTTCCGGAATTTGATGATCAACATGCGGATACGTCGTCACCTCGCCTAGTGTAGCAAGCTTGGCGGCGGCGACTTCAGGGATCGGTTGGGGGACATAAATTTTAGTCATTAATTATTTTCCTTATCTTGAAATTTAGCGACGTGTTAGCTCAGGTATTCTGCTTTGTCGCCAGGCACGGGCGAGCCTTGAATAGCACCTTTGGCGGAGACTTTCTCGCGCCCACCATGTTTTTCTACCAAGGCGCATTGATCGCGATAGGCCAGTTCATCCATTTCATCAGGATCGAGCATGGCTTTTAGAATATTTTGATATTCGGAGATGACGCCCGCATGCCCATCATCGCCTGCCAGGTTGTTTAGTTCATCAGGGTCTTTTTCGAGATCAAACAGTTCAGGGTCGTAGCCGACATAATGGATGTACTTGAAATTCCTCTTGCGGATCATATACGAAGCCCGGTCCGAGCCGGAGGCATAAAATTCACTAAACGCCACACGATCAGGATCGCTAGGCGCATTAGAGAGCTCAATCAGAGACTTCCCTGCTAAATTTTCCTGCCCCGCAATCTCGCGGTGGCCAATAATATCCAGTACTGTTGGGCCGATGTCGACGAGCGTCGCAGGCGTGCTCGAAACTTTCCTCTCTGGCACGCCGGGACCCGAAATGATCAGAGGAACCGCAGCCGACTCCTCGTACATACAATTCTTACCCCACAACTTACGAGCGCCTAAGTTTTCGCCGTGATCGGAGGCATAGATGACGATGGTGTTATCCCGCAGTCCGGCTTCTTCGAGTGCCGCCAGAACCTTGCCGATATTGGAATCCAGGTAGGTCACACAGCCATAATAGGACGCCATCAAGATCCGCTTTGTTTCCGGTGTCAGAAAATCCTCGTGATTGCGTGACCGTTGCAACAGATGGATCCAGGGATGGAGCGGCGCATCAGGATCGCTCTCCTTCGGTATCGGCATATCCACCTTATCGTACATGTCATAAAATTCTTGCGGCGCAATGTGCGGCGGATGAGGACACACGAACGAGCACATCAGCGTCCAGGGCTTGTCGGTCTTCTTTGCCCCCTTCTCTTTCAGCCAAGCGCAGGTCTGTTCCATGATATCGTGGTCATACTTAGTGTAAGGCGACTCGCCGGGGCCAATGCGCTCTGCCGTTTTGCTCCTGACCAACGGCGCTGCCATGGGTCGTTTTACGCAGCCCCGAACGTCGCCGACGCCGCCATCGATATTCATCGGAATGATTGAGTTTTCGAAGCCAACCGGATCATCGTCGGAGCGAAAGTGCAACTTACCAATCGATGTCACACCGATGCCTTGCTCTCCCGCCATGTGGTGCCAGCTTTTCACCCGACCTTCGTAACCATGGGAATTATCCCAGTAATGTGTTTCGTGCACATAGCGCCCGGTCGCCAATGTAGCACGGGCCGGCACGCAAATTGGTGAATTTGTATAAGCTGTCGTATAGCGTGTTCCGCGCGCCGCTAATCCATCAATGTTCGGTGTCCTGGCAAAATCATGGCCATAGCACCCGGACGCCTTCTGCTGGTGTTGATCGGACATGATATAAAGAACATTGGGCTTCGCCATAGACCTCTCCTCCGGTAATTTTGGCCTCTTTATATTGCTCTGTAGAGTAAGCAAATGCCGCCAACGTGCAAATGGTTGGTATTAGACTGCTTCCTCAAGACTCCCAGCGCCCGTTAGAACCAAGAACATTTCCAGTACCGACTCGCCGGTGTTCTGTACATCATGCGCAATACCCTTGGGAACGAAGGCGAAGCTGTCCGGATGGATGTCCTGCTCAGGGGTGATTTTGCCTTCGCCAGCTTCGATGTAATAGATCGCTTCGGCAGTGCTGAACTGACACACAGCGATGGATTTTCCGGGCTGCAACGTGATGTGAAGCAACGCATTTGGACTGCCGTTATGGCTACCGATGGGAGCGCGAACCTCAGCCTCTTTCCAACTGACAAAATTCAGGTCTTGAAGGTGCACGAGGATACCATCGTTAAGACCGTCGCGGGGTTGGGCGATGTCTTCAGGCGTCGCCGTGCCGCAGAACTTATAGCCCGTACCGGCGACGCTGGGGGCGTTCATGTAGAATCCGATCACCCGCGCATCTTCATCTTCGGTCTCGTTATAGAAAAAATGTTCTGAGCCTTTTGGCATCAGGCGGCAATGCCCGCCGGAAACCTCTGCCCGACTATCACCTTGCCCGACAACTCCCTTGCCCGACAGATACACGGCGATCTCGTCACTAACATCGTGCAGGTGTTTGGCGTGGGTTGATCCGGGCCGGAAGATCGAATGAAACACCGTCGTCGCACTGCCGGTCTTCCCCGTGATCGGCAAGCGAAATTCTGAAATCGCCCAGCCATCGCGCTCTTCCATGCGCTCTGGCGTGACGTCTTGGGTGTGAATGACAGTGATGGTCATGGGTGTCTTGTGACTCCTAATGCACAGAAATTTACGAATTCTGCTAAAGGGTTTTCAAAAGATTGAGTGCTTGTTCTTCACAGCCGTTTTCGGACATCCAGGCCACCGTATGGGCCGGAGTAGGAAGGTCATTTGGCATCAGGTGTGTTGTAATGACCTTCGCTGGACGCCCTGAAATTTTTACTCTATATTTTGCGCCATCGCTCAATGGCAATTTTTTCGGCCATTTAATTTCTGCTGTCTTACGCGGCCACCTCGCGATTGCTAACTTTCCACCGCGCCAGTTTTCCCGAATTGTGAATTTTGCTTTTTTCGGCGACTTCACCCGCCAAAATCGTGCTTTGCCTGCTTGTACGCAATGATCTCCCCACCGTCTGAGATTAATGACCCACGGATCGTTGGAACCTTTTCCAGGAGCTGAGCGCATTTTGCCGATCGAAGCCCTTCCGTCACTTTCCTTGCTTACAAGGCGTGATAACGTCGTGATCATGCGACCGTCAATGCGCGCCGATGGGTCATCATTATTTTTGCTCAAAACCCCCGAAAAAGGTCCGGTCAATTTCGTCACCTTTCCGTCTTCCTCAACAACTGTCAGGTCCGTACCCGCACTAAGATTGAGCGCCTGTGCCTGATCTAAGATTTTTCCGACGCTATACGAGGGGCTTGATGATTTTATGACCACCAGTTGGCGCGCGACCGCGTCTCCGGCCCCAACAAAAGCAATGCTAATTATCAAAAATATTATTCTCATGGCTTCCCCGCTCGCGTTTCAATTAGAGACTGGTCGCATGATCATTCTACAAGCCAATCGACAAATCGGAAAATATTACGGTACGCGTGATTTTCCAAGCCCCGCACTGAACCAATAGGTGATATGTCGAAATGACAGTATCGCCGCATACAGCTGTGTGATATTCGCTGCTTTCAATTCACACAGAAAGCATATCATCAAAATGACTAATCTTATTGCCCGCTCGGTTGAGCGGTTCTCATTCGCCTTCGGCGTTGTTGCCATTCTTATTTTATCTGGATGCGCCGTCATCCCCCCTGCCGTATCGATCTCCACATTCGCAATCGACGGGATCAGTTACCTTGCATCCGGCAAAAGCACGACGGATCACCTGATTTCAGGAATTGCTGAGAAAGACTGTGCCCTCCACCGCAGCCTAACAAAAGGCAAAATCTGCCAGCCAGCGGCAGCAGATACCTTGCCAACCCCAACAAAAACCTTGGCGGCCCAACCCGGTTCCACTGAACTAGAAAACGCCGAACAAACCATGGCGAGACTGCTAAGGGACTTTAAGGCTCATAATTGAGGAGAGGGTGGATGGTGCGGACGGCCGAACTTGAACCGGCATGGGCGTGAGCCCGACAGATTTTAAGTCCTTTATCGAGATACTCTAACTTGTTCTGAACCGTTATTTTATTGCAAAGAAACAATGACTTAGTGGTATATTTTGGGCTTGGTTGGCGGGTCAATTATCTGTGTAATTCGATAACATTCTGTGCACGTTTACACAGGAATTACACACGTTTGCAGCCCCCTCCCGTTCAATCAACCAATTGCCGGAAATTGACGCCTGATGGATGAGACTTTGTACCACGCCACCTTTGCCTCACACCTCCCAGGTTAAATTTAACTAGTATTCATACAAACACTCCCCAAATACTATCGCATGTAATTAAATATTTATTTGTGGGGACGATCAAATGCCAAAGGGTGTTACCAAAGAAGCATCGCAGAAGCTACGGAAGCAAGGTGGAAGATATTTAAAGAAACTACGGAACTCAGTAGGTTTAACCCAGAGGGATTTGGCTGAGGCATCTGGTTTCAAGTATTATACGTTCATCAGTCAAATTGAGAACGGCGCTGGACGGATACCACCTAATCTATATGAGGCTTATGCCAAGGCTGTTGATGTGAATCTGGCAGAGTTCGTGAAGGAAATGCTCAAGTGCTACGATCCATATACATATAAAGGCTTGTTTGGACCTGCATCAAAGAAGAAGAAACGGTAGTCCCACTCGCCGTGGTTCGTGATGCACGGCACGTTTAGGCTAAATCGAACAATAGGAGAGCAATCATGGAAATTGCAATTGGTGCTGCTGCATTATTCTTGGCAGTAGGTGGATTGATAACTGCTTTGATTTCGATGCATAAGGCTCGAACTATGTCGGTCGAGTTAAAGGAAGCTGAAGTTGAGCACATCCGTAAAGCCACCGAACAACGAAAACGCGCCATGCAGGTCATGTTCAGTAAGGTTAAGAAGATGGAGGAAATATCTCGGCAAGAACAGTTGGAAAACAAAAAACAGAGCGCCACACACTAATTTTTTCCCGAAAAGCAATCATTGTTAATCAACAATTCCGGCACAACGCCTAAGTTGTACTAATTCAAACCCGACCTGACAGTTACCAGTTTTTCAGGCGGTGTCTGTCAGGTTAAATCCTGTTCAAGGATTTTTCCTTCCAGATTTTTTTTCCGTCCAGCAATGTCTCCATGGGCGTTCGTCCACAGCATACTTT
>JABJKH010000049.1 GCA_018660465.1 Rhodospirillaceae bacterium | reverse complement strand
TCGCCTTGTTCGCTCGGTATTCGGTGATTCTATTTGCGAATGGCGATCCTTGGTTTGTTAACGGCGTACAGCCGTATCTACCGCAAGAGACTCTCTTGGTAAGGGTGCTACATGGTGCAAGCAGTAAGTTTACGGACGATCCTGGTTACTTCGCTGCAAATGTCTACGCTTGGGATGCCTTGATTGTTCAGGGCTCAAAAGATGTGGATACATTTTACGAACTTAATAAATTGGCTCCAGAACTTCGTGCACAAGGTGATATCATTGACTTGGACCTAGGTGAGAAGGGGACCTTTCGTCTGGTTCAAAGCGGCAATTTGAGGGTTCGCCATTTCCTTGAGGACAAGCCCGCACAACAAAATCTAAAAAATTCTGATAAAAAGACGATCCTGGTCATGTCGACCCATCCGACCAACCCAGGCGAGCAAAAAAATAACTATTCTGAAATTCGTTTTTTCTTAGAATTATTCGACGCCATGCAAGGGGCGGAACGCTATAACTTCCTGTTTAATCTCCATCCAAACTTGGTTGACGATCATGACTTGCTCCAATCTTTGAAGGAAATTTGCGTCCGCAAAGGCGTGCCTTTGGACTATGAATTGTTCACCGCAGATTACTTCCCAATGATGGACGCCGCTGATGCGTTGATTTGTGATCGAACGAGTGCGGTTTTCGATTTTTTTCACTTCGACAAGCCAGTTATTTTTCTTGATAGTACAGAGCAATGTCCGGAGCACATTGCCGAAGAGGATATACTTTCTTCGTTCTGGTCTTATCGTAATGGCGCAATGGTTGCACCTTCGAACCGCGATCAATTTGAAGACATTTTGGCTTTGCAATTGGATCAAGATTCCTTCAAAGAAGTGCGCGATAAGTGCCTCGAATACGTTGTTGCCAATAAGGACTATGGCGCGGAAACGGTATTATCTCTCTTGCTCTCTCATCCCAAGTTGGTCCCGTCGAATATGCCCCAGTATGAGCGCCCCTCTCCATGAATACGCACGTCATCGTTATCGGTAATGAAAAGGGTGGCAGCGGCAAGTCAACAACAGCCATGCACTTGATAAGCGGATTGCTGCGCTCTGGCTACAAGGTGGCCTCCGTTGACTTGGATTTTCGCCAAGGCACACTGACGCGCTACCTTGAGAACCGTCAGGATCATGCTAAGGGTCAAGAGCAAGAGCTGCCGATGCCGGTGCATCACACGATTGATGAAATGCCGAATGAGTCTTGGCTGGATGAAGTCATGGCAGATTTAGCAGATCGTGTTGACATTGTGATTATCGATACGCCTGGGGCTGATTCAGCCCTGGGTCGCCAAGGGCATTCTTACGCGGATACGCTTCTGACCCCTATGAATGACAGCTTAATTGATTTAGACGTGCTGGCGCATGTGGACGTGGAGACGCAGAAGATCAGTCGCCCCAGCCAGTATGCGGAGATGGTCTTCCAGCAAAAAATAGCCCGTGCCCGACGCGACGGCGGCTCCATGGACTGGATTGTCTTGCGCAATCGCTTGAGTAGTCTTGATGCCCGGAATAAGCGACTGGTGGGAGATTTATTGAATGATGTTTCGAACAGAGTAGGGTTCCGAGTGGTCGACGGCCTGGGCGAACGCGTAATATTTCGCGAGTTATTCTTGAAGGGTGTTACCATGATGGACTTGCGGGACGGCGATGGCGAAATTAGCTTAAGTCTATCGCATGTTTCGGCACGGCAAGAGGTGCGCAACTTAATCGCGGCAATAAAACTGCCTGAAATCAGGTAATATTGGTGGAGGCTATGGCGAAAAAGTCGATTGAAAAGCAAGGCGGAAATCTCCCCGGTAAGACCAAGTCTTCCGGGTCAGAGGTTGATGCTTTTCTGAAAAAGCTCTCAGCGACGCCGACGACCAAGACCCCTGGAACCAAGGGCCGTCTTTTGTTTGCCATGGATGCCACAGCCAGTCGTCAGCCGACGTGGGACAGGGCGGCGCAAATTCAAGGTGAGATGTTCCATGAAACGGCTTCGTTGGGTGGCTTGGAAATCCAAATGGCGTTCTATCGCGGGTTTGGCGAATTTCAGGCCAGCAAATGGACCGACAATCAGAAAGCATTACTGCGTCTGATGACATCGGTGACTTGCTTGGCGGGGGAGACCCAGATCGCAAAGGTATTGCGACACGCCGTTAACGAGACCAAAAAGAAAAAGGTCAATGCTCTGGTCTTTATTGGCGACAGCGTTGAAGAAGACGTTGATCAACTGGGTGCGGTCGCAGGCGAACTTGGGCTTATGGGCGTGCCGGCTTTTATGTTTCACGAAGGCGACAATCCAATCACTCAGTTTGCCTTTAAACAAATCGCACAATTGACCAATGGTGCGTGTTGCCAGTTCGATGCGTCGAGCGCACAGGTGCTTAAAGATTTATTGAGTGCGGTTGCGGTCTATGCTGCTGGCGGTAGGAAAGCGTTGGAGAGCTTGGCAGCAAAAAAAGGAGGCGACGTTTTGCGAATTTCTCATCAGGTAAAAGGCCAAGGAAACGGGGGAGCTTGATGGTGCCTTATCTCATTCTCGGCATCGCGATCCTGACTGGGGTGATCTTAACGGGCAAGTGGTTGGCCTCAGCCGAGCCCAAACAAATCATCAAAGCCTTTAAGATCGTCGGCATTGCAGTGGTGGTGGTGTTGATCATGTTCTTCGCAGCCACAGGTCGATTGTTGTGGATATTTTATCTGCTGCCGATATTGATCCCTTGGTTGTTGCGTTTTAGAGCCGCGGCGCGGATGGCGAAGAATTTTAGCAGAATGTCGAAGGGTGGCTCGACCGGACAAAGCTCTGACGTTGAGACAAAATATCTGCGGTTGTCTCTGGATCATGACAGTGGTGCCATGGCGGGGGAGGTCCTGATCGGGGATTACGCGGGGCAGAGAATTGAGGAAATGGAGCTTTCGGACCTGATCGAACTGACGGCCGAATGCGTGGCGCAAGATGAGCAATCGGCACAAATCCTGGAGGCCTATCTTGATCGCACGTATCCAGACTGGCGCGAACAAGTGGAGGCCGAGGCCCAGGGTAAGAGCGGGGGCGAGAACCGACACGAACATGGCCGCGGCTGGGGCCCAAAGGCGCAACAGGATGGCATGAGCCAGAACGAAGCCTATGAAGTCCTTGGACTGTCGCCTGGGGCCACTGAAAAGGAAATTAAAGAGGCCTACCACAGGCTCATTTCGAACCTTCATCCGGATCATGGTGGATCAACGTATCTTGCCGCGAAGATTAATCAGGCCAAGGACACGTTGTTACAGCATATATGAATTTCACGCTTTAGAGTCTGGGCCTTGCTCCCGTTCCCTGGCTGTGGCATTAAGGCGCAAAAATCAGCCCTTTTTGGAGGGCTCGGTTGTGAAATCTTTAAGGATTTTCAATGAGCAAGCCGGTTAAGAAGGCGGTGTTTCCAGTAGCAGGACTCGGGACCAGATCCTTGCCTGCGACCAAGGCAATCCCTAAGGAAATGCTGACCGTCGTCGATAAGCCTTTGATCCAGTATGCGCTGGAGGAAGCGCGTGAGGCTGGGATCGAAGATTTTATCTTCGTCACCGGGCGCGGAAAATCGGCGATGGAAGACCATTTTGACATCAGCTACGAATTGGAACAGGCCCTTAACGACAAGGGCAAAACTGCTGAACTGAAAGCACTTCGCAGTTGGATGCCCCAACCAGGTCACCTGAGCTATACCCGCCAGCAGGTTCCTTTAGGACTTGGTCACGCGATCTGGTGTGCGCGTCAGTTCATCAATGATGAGCCATTTGCAGTATTCCTGCCGGACGATTTGGTGTTGGCCGAGCGCGGCTGTATGGCGCAAATGATCGATGTTTATGACGAGACCGGTGGCAACGTTGTCGCCGTCGAGGATGTCCCGCGTGAAATGACGGACCGCTATGGCATTCTGGATGTTGTCGAGGACAATGGCCGGGTGGCGCGGGCGCAAGGCTTGGTCGAAAAGCCGGCTCCTGCTGATGCCCCATCAACCCTTTCCATCATTGGTCGGTATATCTTGCAGCCCGAGGTGTTTCATCATCTCGACAAACACGAAAAGGGTGCGGGTAACGAAATTCAATTGACCGACGCCATGGCCAAGACCATTGATGATATCCCGTTTCACGGCCTTAGGTTCGAGGGACGGCGCTTTGACTGCGGCACTAGTTTAGGGTTTATCGAGGCAAATATTGCTTTCGCCTTGGCCAGAGATGACTTGGCGGGACCAGTGAAGGATATCATCAAGAGCCTTCTTTAGGGCATCTCACTTCAAGATTTGATAAGAGGAAGTTTTAATGCGCGTTGCTATGATTGGGACAGGTTATGTCGGACTTGTAACCGGGGCCTGTTTCTCTGAATTCGGTGTTGATGTGGTTTGCGTCGATAAGGACGAAAGCAAAATCGAACGCCTGAACCGGGGCGAGATGCCGATTTATGAACCCGGCCTCGAAGCCTTGGTGGCAGCGAATGTGAAGGCCGAGCGTCTCTCTTTCACGACGGACCTGACCGCAGCGGTAAAAGGAGCCGACGCCGTCTTTATTGCGGTTGGCACACCATCCAGGCGAGGTGACGGCCACGCAGACCTATCCTATGTATATTCAGCGGCAGCTGAGATCGCACGTAACTTGAATGGCTATACGGTCGTGGTGACAAAATCGACGGTTCCGGTCGGCACGGGCAACGAAGTTGAAAAGATCATCCGCAATGCCCGGCCCGACGCAAAGTTTGACGTCGCGTCTAATCCGGAATTCCTGCGCGAAGGTTCGGCGATTGAAGATTTCATGCGGCCTGACCGGGTGGTCATCGGCACCGACAGCGAAACAGCGCAAGAAGTCATGAGAAAACTCTACCGGCCTTTATTTTTAATCGAAACGCCAATTCTGTTTACGTCTCGCCAGACTGCGGAATTGATCAAATATGCGGCGAATACGTTCCTGGCGACCAAGATCACCTTCATCAACGAGGTCGCGGACTTGTGTGAAAAGGTCGGCGCGGACGTTCAGGACGTGGCCAAGGGCATTGGCCTTGATGGGCGGATTGGCGGCAAGTTCCTGCATGCGGGACCTGGATATGGCGGGTCGTGCTTCCCCAAAGATACATTGGCGTTGGTGCGTACGGCCCAGACGGTTGAGAGCCCACTTCGGATTGTCGAAGCAGTTGTCGAAATAAACGACAGGCGTAAGAAACAAATGGCGGGCCGTATCATTGAAGCCTGCGGCGGCTCTGTCGAAGGCAAGACGATTGGCATTCTGGGGCTCGCGTTTAAACCCAATACCGATGACATGCGGGATGCGCCGAGCTTGGACATTGTGGCGGCTTTACAGACAGCAGGGGCGACAATTCGTGCCTATGACCCGGAAAGTATGAACGAGGCGAAATCGATGATGGATGACGTCGTCTGGTGCGAAAACGCCTATGACGTGATGGAAGGGGTCGATGCTTTGTCAATTGTGACCGAATGGAACGAGTTTCGTGCACTTGATTTAGAGCGGATGAAATCCCTGTTGAAGGACCCCATTCTCGTTGATCTTCGTAACATCTATGACGCGGATGAAATGGAGAAGGCTGGCTTTAAGTACAGCTGTATTGGGCGGCCTCAGGTTTAACAGGTTTTAATATAATGCTTGCAGATAAGCTCGACCCGACGATTTTACGCGAATATGACATTCGTGGGATCGTTGACGACACGCTGACAGAAGACGCTGTCACGGCTATTGGTCGTGCGTTTGGAACCGTTGTGCGACGCGGCGGCGGCAAGGCGGTCGCTGTCGGTTATGATGGCCGGACCAGTTCTCCGCGATTGGAAACTGCGCTCAGTGATGGGTTAAAGATGGCCGGGCTGGACGTTGTTCAAGTTGGCCTTGGGCCGACGCCGATGCTGTATTTTGCGGCTCATACCTTGGATGTTGATGCCGGTGCGATGATCACCGGATCGCACAATCCACCTGAATACAACGGCATTAAAATGGTCGTGAGGGGAAAGTCGTTTTACGGCGACGCCATTCAGGACCTCGGTCGGATCGTCGCTGAAAAGGACTACGAAGACGGTGCTGGTCTAATAAGAACCCAAACCGTATTCAAAGACTATGTTGAGCGCGTCTTGTCAGATTTCAAGCTGGGATCACATTTGCGTGTTGCCTGGGACCCAGGAAATGGATCGGCAGGGGAAGTCGTCGCTGAAGTTTGTCGCCGTCTACGGGGATCTCATTTTCTGATTAACCAGCACATCGACGGTACCTTTCCTGCCCATCATCCCGATCCGACGGTGGAGGCGAATCTTGAACAATTGAAGGGATTGGTCGCGGCACAGCAGTGTGATATCGGGCTGGCCTTTGATGGCGATGGCGACCGCATTGGCGTGATCGATTCACAAGGCCGGGTGATGTGGGGCGACCAGTTGATGGTTGTCCTGGCCAGCGAAATCCTGTCCCGGAAACCGGGCTCCACGATCATTGCTGACGTTAAAGCCAGTCAGGTCTTCTTCGAAGAGATCGAAAGAATGGGCGGCAAAGCGGTGATGTGGAAGACCGGGCATTCCTTGATCAAGAGCAAAATGCAGGAAACGGGTGCACCGCTTGCCGGTGAAATGAGCGCGCATATTTTCTTTAGTGATGGCTATTATGGTTATGACGATGCGGTATACGCGGCGATCCGATTACTGTCGATCATTGGCACAGGCGATGAAAGCCTGAGCGATATTATGGATCGTCTACCTCAGATGATGAACACGCCGGAACTTCGTTTCGATTGCGATGAAGCGCGCAAGTTTCAAGTCGTCGAAGAAGTCGCGGAACGCTTGAAGTCAGTGGACGGCATTACGGTCCACGATATCGACGGCGTGCGGGTGCAATCGGATGATGGTTGGTGGCTGCTGAGGGCTTCTAACACACAAGCTGTGTTAGTGGCACGGTGTGAATCAACGACTGAAGAGGGGTTGAAACGCCTTAAGTCTGCGCTGACGGATCAGTTAACGTCGAGTGGATTAGAGGCACCAGACTTTACTTAATGTTTCTGAATCGAAACAAGTTTGTTAGCAAATCGTAAAGAAATAGGCTGTCGTGATTTTATCGCGCCCAGGCGACTTGCGAGGTTTTGCGACTGAATTCCATGCAATCAATTCTACGACGTTCTAGAACCTTACAGGCGCGATAGGCTTGCCGTTTGGAGATGCCGGCAATTCGCGCCCGATAGAGAGACCGTCGGTTGCGCTTTGAAAGCTCTGACACTTCCACCGTGCCGCTTTTAAGGTAGCGGGGGTACTTGCTGAAAACGTTCGTTGCCCGTTTGTAAGCTTGGCCATACCTTTTATAAGCGCCGACCTGAATGCCCCAAATCACGGGTCCTTTCGGTGACCTTGTCACAATCTGTGTACGCGGTGCGGCCTTCTTAATTTTTCTGACGGGTGTTCTCTTACGGTATCGTGGTTTGGGCTTGGGAGAAGCTTTCGCATAAGCCGGATATTCCAACTTCTTGAATCCATCATTCAACAACCGGGTCATAACGTAATTCCTGGACCGTGATGTCCGTCCGCCAAAGACAACGCCAATGAGTCGGTGCCCATTCCGTCGCGCCGATGCCACAAGGTTAAACCCGGATGCGCGGATGTAACCGGTCTTAATGCCATCAACACCTCGGTAGGTCTTGAGTAACTTATTGTGGGTTTTGTGCGTAACGCCGCCATAGCTGAAGGTGCGGCGTGAAAAGTATTTATAGTACTGCGGAAAATCTCGCATGAGGCGGCGCCCCAGTTGAGCCATGTCACGGGCCGTGCTGAGTTGTCCACGATGGGGGAGGCCGGACGCATTCCTGAAGGTGGTTCTCTTCATGCCAATTTTGCGCGCCATCGCGGTCATCTTGACGGCAAATCGGCGTTCGGTACCACCGAGAGCTTCGGCAACAACAACGGCAACATCATTGGCAGACTTTGTTGCCAACGCCTGGATTGCGTTTTTAACGGAAATTGTCTCACCAAGCCGAAGCCCCAACTTTGATGCTGGTTGGCGGGTCGCTTTCGCTGAGGCCGGTAGATATTCGTCCATGGATAATTTGCGGCGTTCCAGCGCATCAAAGACCATATAGAGTGTCATCATCTTAGTGAGAGAGGCCGGAAAATTACGCGTATCGGCATTGGTTTCATAAAGAACCCGACCGCTTTCCGCGTCCATGACAAGGGACGCGTACTTTGCTTGCCCAGGTGTTAATGAAGCCAAAAACAAAATTGCAGCAAGAAATATAGCAGGTGCCGTTCGACTCATAATTCTCATTACGCCGTGTCTCATCCAGTCCCCTAACATCGTGTTCCCAGTTCCGTATTGTCTATTTTCCCTACGGATTCTCTCAATTTTAGCAGAATCCGTGCCCCCTCCACAACCCACGCCAATCGGCACAGGCCGAATCACCATGCCTAAATGTGGCGTGCTGCCTCATAAAAAATGGTTAACGGAACCTAAATTTATATTTAGACAGGCTATGGACAGCCCCAATTCAGACACTATTTAGAGATTTAGTATTACGCGCTTAGCATAATTTAATAATTTAGATGGAAAATCACAGGCAGACGGATTTTTGCAATTAATAATCATCTGGGACTTTAACGGGAACTGCAAAAATCGTATATTAGGCGGTGCGTGAGCTTAGCCTATTGTGGCGCAACGGAATGGATTTAATAAGCGATGAGTGGTGGCAATCAGCCAATAGATCCCGATAACGACGATGCCACTGGTGTTGCGACAAAGACGCGACCCAAGACCAAGAAACCATCGATGTATAAGGTCTTGATGCTGAATGATGACTATACGCCGATGGAATTCGTGATTCAGGTGCTGGAACACTTCTTCGGAAAAAACGCTGACGAAGCGACCAGAATTATGCTTCACGTTCACCAAAGAGGCGTCGGCGTTTGTGGCGTTTTCACGTACGAAGTGGCGGAAACCAAGGTCTCTCAAGTGACAGACTTGGCCCGCCAACAGCAGCACCCGCTGCAATGTACCATTGAAAAAGACGGAGATGATTGAGAAATATGTTATCTAAAAACCTAGAGCAATCTCTCCACCGGGCTTTGGCCCTGGCAACAGAGCGTCGGCACGAATACGCAACGCTTGAGCATTTGTTGCTGGCTTTGACGGAAGATCAAGACGCGGTCTCTGTTTTGCGAGCGTGTGGCGTTGGCCTGGAAGAATTACGCCTGAACCTAAATGAATTTATCGAGAATGAACTGAGTGAAGTCGGTCCAACCGAGCTTTCTGATCCTAAGCCGACGGCCGGGTTCCAGCGGGTGGTCCAGCGTGCGGTCATTCATGTGCAATCATCCGGCCGGGAAGAGGTCACGGGTGCCAATGTCTTAGTCGCATTGTTTTCCGAGCGTGAATCCCACGCGGTTTATTATCTGCAAGTCCACGATATGTCGCGCCTTGATGCGGTGAATTACATTTCTCACGGGATCGCCAAGGTCGCGGGTGAATCTGAATCTCGTTCGGTCCATGGTGCCGATGAGGATATGGATGAGGAAAAGGTGGTTCGCAAGGGCCACGAAGCCTTGGAAGAATACTGTGTCGATCTGAACAAAAAGGCCGAAGAAGGAAATATTGATCCGCTGATTGGTCGCGAGGCCGAGATCGAGCGTACGATTCAAATCCTTTGTAGGCGCAGTAAGAACAATCCGCTTTACGTTGGTGATCCAGGTGTAGGCAAAACCGCGATTGCCGAAGGACTGGCGCGTCGGATCGTCAACAAAGAAGTCCCCGAAGTTTTGGAAGACTCAACGATCTATGCCTTGGACATGGGCGCTTTGCTGGCAGGAACCCGGTATCGGGGTGATTTTGAAGAACGCCTGAAAAGTGTGATCAACGCCTTGGAGGAAACCCCAGGTGCGGTCATGTTCATCGACGAGATTCACACGGTGATCGGTGCTGGTGCGACCAGTGGCGGGTCCATGGATGCATCTAATATCCTGAAACCGTCTTTGGCGGGTGGAAAACTCAAGTGCATGGGGTCAACGACTTACAAAGAATACCGCAGTTATTTTGAGAAAGACCGCGCCTTGGTCCGTCGCTTCCAAAAGATCGATGTGTATGAGCCATCCCAGGAAGATGCCGTCAAAATTCTGCGCGGCCTAAAGCCTTATTTCGAAGACCATCACAAGGTTCAATATTCGGCGGAAGCCCTGCGTTCGGCGGTGGAGTTGTCTGCCCGCTACATCAATGACAGAAAATTACCTGATAAAGCCATTGATGTGATCGACGAGGTTGGTGCGTCGCGGATGCTGTTACCTGCGAGCAAGCGGCGGAAGCGCGTAACGGTAAAAGATATCGAAAACGTTGTCGCTAAAATCGCGCGCATCCCCCCCAAAAGTGTCTCTACCGATGACAAGAAGGCACTGAAGACTCTGGATCGGGATTTGAAAACCATGGTCTTCGGCCAGGACAAAGCGATCAATGCCTTAGCGAGCGCTATTAAACTTGCGCGTGCGGGCCTTCGGGAACCTGAAAAGCCCATCGGCAGCTATTTGTTCTCTGGCCCAACCGGTGTTGGCAAGACCGAAGTCGCCCGCCAACTTTCCATGACGTTGGGTGTGGAGTTGGTGCGCTTCGATATGTCTGAATATATGGAGCGTCACACGGTATCGCGCTTAATTGGTGCGCCTCCTGGCTACGTTGGATTCGATCAAGGTGGCTTGCTCACCGATGCCATTGATCAGCAACCGCACGCAGTATTGCTGTTGGATGAAATCGAAAAAGCCCACCCGGATTTGTTCAACATCCTGTTGCAGGTGATGGACCACGGCAAGCTCACCGACAACAACGGCAAAAGCGTTGATTTCCGGAATGTGGTCTTGATCATGACAACCAATGCAGGTGCCGCAGAAATGGCCAGGCCTGCCATTGGATTCGAACGAGAAGAACGGGTTGGCGATGATAAAGAGGCGATAGAGAAGATGTTCTCACCTGAATTCCGCAACAGGCTGGATTCGGTCATTCCGTTCTCAAGCCTGACGCCGGAAGTCATGGCGCGTGTCGTCGATAAATTCATTATCGAGCTAGAGACCCAGCTAGCCGACCGCTCCGTAACCATCGAATTGACCGACGAATCCCGTGAGTTCTTGGCTAAGAAGGGGTTTGATAAAATCTTCGGCGCCCGGCCTTTGGCCCGTGTCATTCAAGAACTGATCAAGCAGCCGTTAAGTGAGGAATTGCTGTTCGGTAAGCTTGAGAAGGGCGGTGTCGTTGTGGTTCGGGCCGAAGATGGCAAGTTGTCGTTTGATTATCCCGACCCCTCTGGTAGCACCCTTCCGGCCAAGCGCAAGAAGGGAAAAGTCCCGGTTCCTGTTCGGTAAGTTGAATGAGCTTTCTCTCAGGCCTACTGACGCATTTTAAAGGTGAGTTGGAACGCAACCGCACGCGGCCGTTTTTATCCGCGGCAATGGCGGCTGCGGCTTTGGTTGCGACGGCGGATGGAGAGGTCAAATTCGGTGAGCGAATCCGTCTTGATCAAATTCTCGAAACGCTTGAAGTGCTGCGGGTTTACGATCCCCACGAAGGTGTGAATCTGTTCCGAGATTATTCAGAAGCTATATTGAATTCCCCCAAAGAAGGTCATCAGGCGGCAGTTCAAATTTTACGAGACGCCGATCTGGATGACAAAGCCAAGCAACTGATTATCCGTATTTGTTGTGCGATTAGTGAGAGCAACGAAGTCGACGGCAAGAAAATTTTGGAAGACCAAATTGAGATTGTATCGCTGTGTTCACGATTGGCAGTCGAGCCAGGAGCCTGCGGTCTTTACACCGACGGCGCGCCGGAAGACTTATTAAAAGCGACTTAGCAGTCGGCTCTTTTGTTAAACGCGATTTAAACCAGTTGGCTCAAACGAAAAATTTAGGACGCTATTTTTAACGATGGAGCGGCACGCTTTGAGCCTATTTTGCGCAATTCATTGATTCCCGTCTTCATTTCTTGACGAATAAATTCAGCGCGCTTGATGGGTCCACCAGAATCGGGGGAGGGGAACTTTTCCTTATAGGCGTCAAGCTTGACCGTGAGACCGCAGAGAATGCCACCGAGGGTCGTCTGCTGACTTTTGATGGAGTCTTCCACTTGCTGGAAGCTTGTCTTTGACATCGTCTCCCAAAATTGGCCCGCACTCAGGGTGAAATTATCCAACAGTTTGCTCATATTTCCCATTGTTTTGGAGATTGTACTTTCCAGTACGTTACAGGCATCCATTAGGCCAATATCGGATTTAAGCTGGTAGTTGCCGCGAAGATCTTCCAGCGACTCCAGGAACTGTTCCGACGCGGGCTTAATCTCATCAACACAGTTGCGATAGTACGCAATCGACAGAAAAATATCGCCATAATCCTCAAGAAACTTTGGGATTTCCTCCATCTGAATGCCAAGACTTTGCGCCATCAGCTTAAGTTTACTTCGCGTTTGGCGGATGTCCGGGTTCCTAAACAAAGACATAACATCGCCGAAATCATTTATGCCGTCGTCTTTGCCGCCATAAATTTGATCGATCAAAGGCCGTGTGAACGCGGTCATGTAGGTGTTGAGTTGCTGCGTCTTGTCGTTTGATAATTGTAATACGGTAATGTCTTTGATCGGGATGTTGTTCTCGCGAAGGGTCAGACGAAGGCTGTAAGGGTCGAAGCTCGACAGAGGGGCAAGTTTTCGCAAAAGAAACAGATCAGGGTGTTCCTCGCTTTCATCCCAGCCAAAATTTGTCGCCAACCCCTCTACTTCAAATTGGCCGCTGCCGGTTCCCTTTTCGCGAAATGTTTCGACCATGCTTTCAAGCTTGGAGTTTTTAACGAATCGAGCCGTTTGAAGTGTTTTGGTTTGAATTGGCAGAATCGCAAGAGGGAGTGTATGAAGTGAGTCTCTATCGTAATCCTCGACCTTAATGACCGGTTTGGTAGTCGCGTTTGAATCGGTTTCAGCTTCGGACTCTGGTGCATCAATTGGCGTTGAGGCCCCAAAAAGGGGAATGAATTCTGCCATTACAATTCGTACTCCAACATCAACACTGAGCAGTACCCTGATGTCGGGCACGCAAATAAATTAATGAGTTGTTAACCATATACACTATTCAGGTGACAGAAACCTGACAGTATCACCCAATAATTCAAATTTTGCGATAATCGAACATTGATTGTGAATTCGGAACTGCGTGGGGTATTAAGCCTCGTCCATAACAGGTACAGTCACCCCGACCAAATGATCACGACTGAGCAACTCTTCTAGCTGTTCCTCGGTCCAATCCTCGGTGCCTTTGGGGCGCATTGGCAGAACCACGTAGCGCATGTCAGCGTTTGAGTCGTGGACACGGACGGTGGTGTCGTTGGAGATTTCGGTGCCGAATTCGGACAGGACTGAGCGCGGTTCATGAACCACCCGCGATCTGTAATTTCGGCTCTTGTACCATGTTGGTGGCATGCCCAGCAGGGATCGCGGGTAGCACGAACAGAGCGTACAGACGATTAGGTTATGGACGTCCGGGGTGTTTTCCACGGCAATCAAGTGGTCGGCTTCCATGGAGATTCCCAACTCAGCGACGGCTTTGTTGCCATTTTCCATCAGCCGAGCTTTGAATTCTGGGTCCGTCCACGCGCGGGCTACGACCTTGGCCCCTCGGTTCGGGTAGTCTTCATCAAACTGCTCGATCTTCTTTTGGATTTGCTCGGCCTTGATCAGGCCCTTTTCTTCCAAAAGCTCCTGCATGGCCCGGCTGAGGATTTCGTACTCACCGGGAGGGCCTTCGTTGTCATCAGTTTGTGGCGCGTGGTCGTCGTGAGAGTGCTCATGAGACATGATCAAGCGGGCTCCAACCAGTGTTCGAAGATTTCCATTTCAATAATATCGGTATCTGGCCCTGTGTAGCCGGGCCAAACGTGGGTCTGTTTAAATTTTACCCGATAAAGCACGCGCCCTGGCAAGCCATCGAAGCCATAGGCCAGTTCCTCCGGGTTCGGAAAAACACCGCAGATGCGTTCAATTTCGCCCGTCTTACCACGGATGTAATCGGGGGTGCGACGATGGCCCGGCGGGTGGCCGCGCTTGATTGTGACCTGATCACCAATGTCGAAGTGATGATCAGGCACGGGCGTTACGGTTTGGAACGCACTCATGTTGCGGGGCCTTTTTTTATTTCTGATTCCATCTCATCAGGAACATCGAAACGAGCACGGATCTCATCCATCTTGGCAGTCAGTTCGTCCTCACCAATGATGTCTTTTTCGACCAATAGATTGCGAAGTGCTGTGGTGGTTTTTTCGAAATAGGCGAGGCGGGCATAATCATTCCCGAGATCTTCGGCGGTACGCCTAAGTTCATCCAGCACGATGACGTTATTGCCAATGGCGACGCCACGCAACGCGTTGGCTTGGCGTTGCCAAAAGGTCATGCCTTGATCAATTGTATCGATTTCTCCGGCATTTTCGCCGCCCATATCATGGGGACCTTTTTCCGGCTGGGGGACGGGGGGAGGCTCGCTCATATCCATATCCTATTTGAATGGCATCAATGAAAACCATTAAGCCACGATTTTACCTGAGGAGAAAATGATTTAGAGTATTGAGATGTGGAAATTTGTTTTACCAATATTGGCCCTTGTTGGATTGCTAGCGGTAAATCCAGCCCATGCTGACATCATGGGGAAGCCTGATGTTGCAGATGGCAATACGATCATTATTGCGGGTGAGGCCGTGCGCCTATATGGGATTGACGCCCCCGAACTGGCGCAGACCTGTAGTGACGCTAAGGGAAAAGTATGGGCGTGCGGTAAGGAATCTATGTACGCCTTGCTGCGGTTTTTGGAAAATCATTGGGTGACCTGCAAGGAAGGCCGACGTGATCGCAGCGGATTCCGCTCCATGGTATGCTTTGCCGGGCCTTATGATATCGGTGCCAAGATGGTGCACGATGGTTGGGCCCTGGCGCTGGATCAGGAACGCGCGGATTATCTACTTCAGCAACACAACGCCATGACCGCCAAGCGGGGCGTGTGGCGGGGGGGCTTCATGAAACCGTGGGAGTGGCGCCGGGCGGTGCGGCGACAACGTTAGGTAAAGCAAGGCAAGGGTATGAGAGTCAGTATCGAATACTGCGGCGTTTGAAACTACCAACCCGAAGCCCTCCGTGTGAAGGCTATCATCGAAGAATCAGTCGATGCCGAGGTCGAACTGATCCGCGGTGGTGGCGGTGTGTTCACTGTCGAGATTGATGGCAAACTGGCCTATTCCAAGCGCGAGTCGGGTCATTTTCCTGACGATGCCGAGGTGTGCGCACTCTTCCAATAGAGCATCGGTTCTCATGGAAACTTAAATTTACAGCGTCGCACTCGGCATTTTTTCTAACGGGACATTTTCCATTACGGGCGGCCCACTTGCCGGGACCATATCCAGTTCGTTGGTGGCTTCGTTTGCAACAGGTGTCTCAGCTGCCGGTAAAATTGTAACGATCGCAAGTCCGGCGACGACGGTGATGGCGAAAGCAAATATAAATTGACGCATGTGAGGTTCTCCTCGTTTCTGATCCATGTTCTAAGGACAGGATGAACATACGAGGTTCCTCTGTGGGGCGCTGTGACAGGTGTCACATTAGGTAAGTTTAATTTCAGCTTTGGGTAAAATCCGGTTTTCGGCCTTCCTTAGCGGCCGCAATGCCTTCGTCAACATCTGAACTCCATTCCAATTCGCTGCGGAGGGTGTCTGACAGGGTGCGGGCGGCGGCAAAGCCCGGTGCCAATCGCGCATTTACGATGCGTTTTGCGCCGCGTGTGGCGCGCGGGCCGTTTTCTGCAATGCGATGGGCCAGGGCCACAGCTTCGGCCAGGACCTTATCCCTCGGGTGGATCGCCTCGACTATTCCAAGTTGCGCCATTTCAGTAGCATCCACGGGCCGGCCTGTGGCGATGATCTCGAGCGCGCGTCCGCGACCGACAATCGCGGGTAAGCGAACAGGGCCACCGGCCCCTGGGAATCCTCCCCATTTTACCTCTGGGCACATCATTATAGCGTCGTCCGCAACCAATCGAATGTCGCAGGCCAGGGCAATTTCAACGGCGCCCGCAATAAAATCCCCATTAATTGCACAAATAACGATTTGCGGCAGGGCTTCCAACGCGTCGAGAATCCGGTTGGCCTTCATGACATACGAGACCACCGCCTCTTTGGTCATCGCCGAACGGGTATCAGGGTTCAGCAACCCGGCTGAGAAAAACTTTCCCACCGTCCCCGTGATCACGACCGCATGAATGGTGTCGTCCTTATTCAACTCATCAACGATCTCTCCCAACCGATTAAGCGAGTCGGGAGACAGCAAATTATTTTCATCGGGCCGGTTGATGGTTACAACGGCGACCGGCGGTGTATTCTCAAACAGAATTTCATCCATGGTATTCCCTCAATTTGATGGGAATGATTATGCACTGTTCAAATTATTCGTAAATCATCAATAGGAAACCCAAGCTGTTCAACCAGCCGATTATCGGTGATATAATGCCCGACATGAATTTAGAGGCACTAACAAAATATGACGAAGTTGAGGTTATTGTCGGTTTCTTCGACTTGATGGGATATGCAAAGTGGTGCGAAGGACAGTCACCGCAAGATATTCTTAGGCACACTACGGAATTATTTAATCGTACCGGGCAATCCATTGCCGCCTCAGGAGGCGTACTCATTAAGGCAATCGGAGACGCTGGATTATTTGTCTATCCAACAGATGATCCCGATAAGGCCGTAATCACGCTCCGTGAACTGAAAAGCGACAGCGATTCATGGCTATCGGCGAGCGGCTATCCGGATATTATGTCGGTAAAAGTTCAGGTGGGTCCAGTTGCTTTCGGTAGAGTTGGCCCGCCTGGTGATGAGCGCTTGGATGTTTATGGAACAACGGTAAATCGGGCAGCGATGATGCAAGGCCGGGCCTTTACTGTAGGGGAAGCACTCTTCAATCGATTGAATTCCGATACGCAGCTGGGCCTTACGCGTTTCAATGACGACGAATTTGTAGCCATCCGCTGAATACATATAAATTGAATTTTTAAGAGTAATTACAAAAAGACCGCTAACTCATTGAGTTAACGGTCTTTAAATTGGCTCCGGCGGCAAGACTCGAACTTGCGACAAGGTGATTAACAGTCTCCGGTACATGTCAATTTCAGTTATCTTCACACACAACAAACATTGATTTTCTGCCATTTATACCGCTGACGTGTTGCCAGCAGTCAACATTATGTGGTACCTCGGTGGTACCTTAGAAAATTGAGGACGGAAAATGGCCCAGAAGCTGAACAAGCAAACTATCGCCACCGCGACAGCCAAAGAGCGCGAAAACATTATTTGGGATACCGAAGTTTCTGGTCTTGGATTGCGTGTAACCAAAACGGGTGCGAAGTCATTTATACTAAAAACGAGGATTGGAGGAGGGCGTTCAGCACCAATCAGGAAACCAACTCTTGGTAAGGTCGGTGATTTGACTCTTGATCAAGCCAGAGCGAAGGCCCGCGATTGGAAAGCGTTGGCTGCCGAAGGCATAGACCCAATACGGAATAAAGAGAAAGTTGGCCGTACCGTTTCAGACCTCTGCGTAGAATATCTGACTAATCATGCGCCGCGCAAACGATCCGGCAATAAAGACAGGGCTAAAATTGACCAGTACCTTATTCCGCGCTTTGGAAGGTTGCTGGTATCTGATATTTCGTTTTCAGATATAGAGCAATTACACCGGGCTATGAAAAAGACGCCGTACGCAGCCAACAGAACTCTGGCTCTGATCTCAAAAATGTTCGCTCTGGCAGTTAAGTGGGAATGGGTTGATAAAAACCCAGCCATTGGGATTGAGCGTTATCCCGAAGAGAAGCGTGAACGGTTCCTCAGTCCCGATGAAATCAAACGGCTGTCACAGGCGCTGTCTGACTATGTTGCGGCTGCTGCACGACCAAGCGAAGCCGTGAAGGCGTCTGACGCGCTCCGTATGCTGATGCTAACCGGCGCACGTCGGTCGGAAGTTCTAACAGCGACGTGGGATATGTTCGATCTGGATGGAGGAGTTTGGATCAAGCCATCATCACATACGAAGCAAAAGAAGAAGCACCGGATATCCGTGCTCATATGTGGTGGAGCTTTGCAGCTAAAAAAGGATACCCAAACGCTAAGAACAATCTAGATTTAATAGAGGATGAAATGTCTTCTGCCGACATCTCAACTGCCCAAAGGCTTGCCCGTGAATGTAGTGGAAAAAACTTCAAAGGGTGCTAATACCGTTTCCTACCACGCAAGTTATGAGATTTTTAATGAGAGGTTCCACACTTTTGGGCGAGGTATAGCAATTCCCTCTAAACCAACGCAAAATACCGACTAATCCTTCCATAAGACTGACAAACGAGCAGGGGATGGTCGTGAAACGGTTTCTGGTTTTAGCAGCAATGATGATGGTGTTGGCAACAAATGCCGACGCATCGTCGCGTGGGCAGCCTGGAACGACCTTCAAGGACTGTCCGGGGTGTCCAGAGATGGTGGTGATCCCGGCGGGGAGTTTCCGCATGGGGGACTTGAAAGGCGAAGGGAATAGTTGGGAAAAACCTGTTCACAAAGTCAGCATTTCTAAATTATTTGCTGTAGGTATATATGAAGTTACTCAAAGGGAATGGCTTGCTGTTATGGGGTCGAACCCTAGCCAATTTAAAGGACACCACAATCCAGTAGAAAATATAAGTTGGAATGACGCGCAAGATTTTATGAAACAATTGACCTCAAAAACGGGATTGAAATACCGCTTATTGAGTGAGGCGGAATGGGAGTATAGCGCACGTGCTGGAACGAATATGAAATACCACTGCGGTGATGATATTGGTTGCCCTGAAAGTGTAGCTTGGCACAGCGGTAATAGTAGTCGCAGCACACATCCAGTAGGGCAAAAGAAAGCCAACTCTTTTGGTCTCTATGACATGCACGGAAATGTCGGAGAATGGGTCGATGATTGTTTTTTTAGTGGCTATCAGGGTGCACCTACGGATGGTAGAGCAAATTTTAATTCGCGCAACGTATCGAGTAGCTGGCCAGTTTGCAAAAATCGTGTTATCCGCGGTGGGTCTTGGCGTGATACCCCTAGTAACATACGCTCAGCCAGCCGACGGGGAAATGACAAAAATGACCGCTATAGCAATTACGGTTTTCGTATCGCCAGAGATTTGAACGATAGCGAATTAAAGGCTTCAAATTCTAATCAATCTAAGAAATTTGCTCTCCCTACACCTCCTAAATCAGAACAGCGTTCAAAAACTCAGTCAGGGAAATATTTTGTAGAGCGGGTTCAGGTTACGAAATCGACTGATGTTAAGTCTGACACCATCGTCAAACGGGTTACTGATGCACTTACAAAAAGGGCAAAAAAGCATCTTCCTGACAAGTCTACGGTGGTTTTGCTGGTTCACATCGGTCGGATGAGAACCCCAAGCACCGACCGCAATAAATCCGTTAAAATTTATATGTCCCAATTGAGCGGGAGTTTTCGCCTAGTCGATAAAGCAAGCAAAACAATATTGGCGCAGTCTTCGATTGATGCCGCATATAGAGAGCCGCACGTGGGGGGGGCAGGGGACGTTGAAAACATGGTCATCAACCGTTTCGTCACGCTGGTGGTGCGGAAGTTGAAACAGGGAAATTAGGCCGGAGATGCTGATATTTCCCCCTACAACTCTATTCCCTCAATGGGCAAGCTATAGGATTTTTAATTTTTTTTCGTGAGGGCGTCGCTTTACCAAAGGAATCTATGGGGCCTGAAAGCGTTTAGCGGGAATAATAGCCGTAGCCGACGCCGTGGAACCCAAAACACCAAAGGCCCCTTTCAGATATTACCCGCCTTAATAGCGATCTAATCACCTTCTGTGAGCCGTTTTCAGGGGCGAGGGGATGCGTTTATGGGTATTTGGGCAAGTAGGCCCATAAGCCTTATTAATCACCTCTCGTGCTCCCTATGTGCTCCCTAGAAGAAAAAGGGGCCAGCGTTGAAAACGCTAACCCCTTGTTTTAATTGGCTCCGGCGGCAGGAGACAATATTAAGTTCTCCTGTGTCCGCAGATGTCCGTAAATAACATATCTGTAATAGTGCTTTATGAAACACGGCGTTCGCTTCTGTCCGCTTGAACTCGCCTAAATCCGGGTTTATAGTGTGGGTAGGTTTATGGGTAGCAGAGTGTGGGTAGAGCCAAAATGGTCCGAAGTATCAACCGCCTGACGCCGCGAACGGTGTCTTCTCTCAGCAAAACGGGTAGATACTCGGACGGCGGCAGCCTGTATCTTCAGGTTAGTAGGTTCGGCACCAAAGCTTGGCTATTTCGGTTCACTCTTGATGGCCGATCCCGTGAGATGGGGCTTGGTCCAATCCACACCATATCGCTGGCAGAGGCCCGGCAGGAGGCTGAGAACAATCGTAAGCTTCTTCGGGGCGGCATAGACCCTATCGAGGCACGTAAGGCAGAAATCCAGACAAGGAAGGCTGAGACAGCCAAAGTTAAAACATTCCGAGAATGCTCTGATGCTTACATTGCGGACCGAGAGCCTGAGTGGAAAAGCCCCAAACAAGCGGCCTTGTGGCGCAGTACGCTGAGCCGATATGCCCATCCGATTATTGGCGACTTGTCTGTTCAGTCAGTCGATACGGCTCTAGTTCTAGATATTCTCAAGCCCATCTGGAGCGAGAAGACGGAAACAGCAACCCGAGTGCGTAACAGAATAGAAGCCGTGCTAGATTGGGCAGGGGTACAGAAATATCGAGAAGGGGAGAACCCCGCAAGATGGAGAGGGCATCTTGAAAAGATATTAGCAAAGCCGTCCAAGGTGACCAAGTTGGTTCATCGTCCGGCGCTCCCCTACGCTGAGATGGGCGCTTTCATGGCTAAGCTACGGAGCCATGACGCTATTGGTGCTCTCGCGTTCGAGTTTCTAATTCTCACGGCCACCCGAACTTCAGAAGTCATTAATGCTGTGTGGGGCGAGATCGACCTAGAGAAGAAGATTTGGATAGTCCCTGAAGAGCGAACCAAGATGGAGAAGGAACATCGGGTTCCGCTATCGCCAGCGGCTATGGCCGTTCTAGAGAAGACGAAAGAGGTGGCTGTTTCTGAGTACGTCTTCCCCGGTGCTCGTCCCGGCAGACCCTTCAGCAACATGGTGTTTTTGCAATTCCTCAAGCGAATGAAATCGGGAAATATCACGCCCCATGGTTTTAGGTCCACCTTCCGAGACTGGGCAGCAGAGCAAACAGCGTATCCGCGAGAGGTCGCCGAGATGGCGCTGGCCCACGCTGTTGGTAACAAGGTTGAAGCGGCGTACAGGCGAGGGGACCTCTTTGAGAAGCGGCGACGTATTATGGCTGACTGGGCGACCTTCTGTTTGACAGTGCAGGGCGGCAGCGGCGAGGTTGTTCCCATCCGGGGGTCGCGGTGATGACTGATAAGAAAAACGATGAAGACGATGAAGACGATGACTATGATAAATACCACGGTTCTTGCCCCGATAAACGACACAAAGACTTTGAGCTTGGAGCGCGGCGCATTGTAGACATTGCTTCCGGGAGCGATGGTGAGAGGCGAAAGATATTACCTCCCAGCAAGGTGAAGCGCGAGTTAGAGCAACTCAGAAATTCACTTCACAACTTATCTCTAGAAGCTCAATCTAGTCTCTGGGTCATGGGGGCTAAAGGTTCCTGCTATAGCCCTTCGTCAGATTTACTTGGGCGAATTGAATTAGCATTGAGAGATATCAAGGAGGGACGCCCAAAAACCGACGAAGTTCGCCATTACTTAGGTACACACGCTGCATCCTTATGGAAGGCGCACGACGGGGATATCAAGGACGCCGAGTTTGTGAACTTTCTTGAAACACTAATTGAAGACGCTGAATTTGGCGGAGATGGCAAATCAAAAATTGACAGCGTCGCCTTGGCAAAAGAGATGAGACAAGAATACGCAAATTGCGACCCACCACGCTGGTATCGTGACTAGCATTATTTACCTCAAAAATGAACTGCCGAAATCTGGCAGTTCATAAAAATACATGTTCACTGACATCCTTTAAAAACCATTCATGTGCGGTCCTGATTGCCGCTGAACGAATGGAGAAGATGATGTCAATAGAACACAGCCCCAACCGCATTCGCCCCGTCAACTGGCGCGTAAACGAGTTCTGCAAAGCCCACGGGCTTGGACGGACGAAGTTCTACGAACTAGTCGCCATCGGCAAGATCGAGTTGACCAAGTGCGGCAGCACCTCGCTCGTAACAGACACTGTAGCTCGACGATTTCAGGCGGCCCTTGAAGCGGGAGAAATATGATGTCCGACGACAAGGTCGAAGCGGGGTGCATCATGAACGCCAACAGAATGGTTGAGAACCCTTTACTTCAAAAGGAAATAGACCGCGCCGTAAAACTTGGTGAAAAGCGGGGATGTGCGACTTGCCGCGTGTCTTTGGCGTCGGGGCCTGTCCCCAACCTTCTTGGTATCCGCGCAGGGAGCGTGGTAGCGGTCTGTCAGAAATGTGGGACCAAGTTAAACGGCGATATAATCACTGAAATTACGTGGTTGACCGAACCAATCTGGACAGTCCGGGACGATCAATGGTTTGAGAAACACCCAGAACGCCAATACCGACTTCGACATCCTATCGGCCAAGAACTTGCCGCGATGGCTCTCGAACTGTCCGCTAATCAAAGATTTCCTGAGGGCGTTGTGATTTTGGTCTGGGACAACAAAAACGGAAATCGTCTAAGGGCTACAGTGGAACAGGTGCCGGGGCCGTTATCTTCGTTTACTGAT
>JABJKH010000048.1 GCA_018660465.1 Rhodospirillaceae bacterium | reverse complement strand
GAATGGGTCCTTCAAAGACCTGAAATAAATAAAAATAGAATATATTTTTATGGCATCTCTAATGGAGCGTCTGTTGTTTTGAATATTGCTGCGATGGTTGATTCGTCTCATGTCAGAGGAGTAATTGCAGAAGCGCCAACACCAACCGGTATTGGGTACCCAGATAAGATAAAAGTTCCAATTATGATAATTTTTGGGGCATTAGATGACTTCGGAGCACCACCTGGTAAAAAGAGGTGGGAGATATCTGATCCTTGCAAATGGATTGTTCCATTTGATTTTGCTCCTGTCGGTTTCTCTAAGAATTGCAGTATTCATAATTCTACCGGTTCAACGCCGACCACTATGCAATGGATAAAATCAGTTTCGAGAATTGAAAATTCGTTTATTGATTTGGTTTTTGTCGAGGGTGCGGCGCATGCTGCATTCTTCGGTCCCCTTTCGGTAAAAACCAAAAATTTGGGTTACGGACCGATTGGTTGGTCCTTAGGCGGATCACTGGATTCACAAAACAAAATGAAGTTTGAAATTACGAAATTTTTAAGAAAAACAAATAAGTGAAAAATATCTAAAATCCCAGAACTCCACCCAGAACCTCTTCCAACTACCCATCCCAGACAATCTCTGCCAGACTTTCTTCCTATTCCCCAGAACTCCCACCTATCCGCAGAAGGAACTTCCAATGTCCATCGACCATTCTACTCTGTCCAAAGGTCAGGTTCGCAAACTCAACGCACTGCGTAAAAGTGTCGGTGACGACATCGCAGAGGATGCGTTCGGTAAGTGGATGAAAACCCAGTCCAAGACCTCCAAGGAAGTTCGTGACCCCGTTGCAGACGCACTGGTAGCTGCACTCTCGCATCTCAACCACGACAAGGGTTTCAAGTTGGGAAATAAGGGATACGTCGTGCGTCGTGCAAAGGGTAAGGGAGTGTCAGGGTTTGTTGCTCAGAAGGTATCCTGAGGAGAACTCCCCCGATGAGACGCCTGCCCGCAATTCTCTGCCTGACCCTTGCCGTCCTTCTGGGAAGTGCGGGAGTGGGGTGGAGTGCTGATTTCCAGAAGGGTTTGGATGCTGTTAAACGAGGGGACTACGCAACTGCTCTGCGTGATTTTAAACCCCTTGCCGAACAGGGGGATGTCTTTGCCCAGTTCAATCTGGGTTTGATGCACGCCAATGGACAAGGTGTTCTCCAAGACCACAAGACTGTGGTGAAGTGGTACGGACTTGCTGTATAATAGGGGAATGCGAAACATTGGAACATCGGGTTAATTTTTTTGAAACTCGCCGTTATTTAAGAAAACATGGGGACGATGGAGGGCATATTGGTTGACATTTCCGAAGACGAATTAAAAACTCTCAAATCACAATTGTCACGATTAAAACTAGAAACACGTCTGCGTAAGGATTTAGGGTCCGAACTCGATAGGCAAAAAACCATAGCCAAAAATGCTGAGAATTTAGCTAAACAAAGGGGCGATGAAATTGCAGAAATTTCACGAAAATTAGCTAAATACTTACCTGAACAGCTCTATAGCTCTATATTTTCCGGTGAAACAGATGTGGGGGTGAAAAGCGAAAGGAAATTCCTAACTATTTTTTTTTCGGATATCGTCTCATTTACACAAATATCTGAAAATATGGAGGCAGATTTGTTAACGGAAATGCTGAATTTATACCTCACGGAAATGACAGAATTAGTTCTCGAGAATGAGGGTACGCTTGATAAATACATCGGTGATTCTATTATGGTATTCTTTGGAGACCCACGGACATCTGGAAAGTATTTGGACGCATTGAAATGTTTAGAAATGGCTATTTCTATGCAAAAAAGGATGGCGGTTCTGGGCATGGATTTTGTAAAGAAATATAACATTAGTGAGCCCTTAAAAATTCGTATTGGGATAAATTCGGGGTTTAGTACCGTTGGAAACTTTGGAAATGAAAAGAGGTTAGATTATACAGTTATTGGTAGACCCGTAAATCTAGCATCTCGACTTGAGACGGCAGCTAAGCCGTCTTCTATACTGATTTCTGAATCTACTTATGAACTTGTAAAGGAGGATATCAATTTAGGAGATGCCGGATACTTTGAATTAAAGGGAATACATGATAAGGTGAAGACTTACGAGGTGATTCCATAGATAAATTGTTTTAATAGTAGTTTTATAAATATACCAATTGTAATTATTAGTTCGACTCATACGGAATAGATCTCTTATGAAAAACCTAAGAAGGGAAGGTTAAGAAATATGAAATACACAGGAAACTGCCTATGTGGAAACGTTAAGTTTCAGTTCCCATATGATCCTATGATGCAGTTTCAATGTCACTGCACAGTTTGTCAAAAGGTTTTCGGAACTTCGCTTAATGCAGTAGCGTTACCGGAAGATGAGCTAAGCTATGAAGGTGAATTGAATGTTTTTTCAATCACTGGCGGCAGTGGAAAGGAATTGCATTTTTACTTCTGCCCACAATGCAGTATTATAGTTTATAATAAACCAGATGCGTTGGATGGAATGATTTATCTTCCGGCAGGCTTGCTAGCAGACCAAATTGAATTCAGTCCCACGGTCGAACTTTGGACCAAAAGCAAAGCAAAATGGTTACCTCGAGCGGGTTCAATCAAGGCGTCATTTGAGGATAATGCAACTGTCGAAAGACTTGTAGAATTACTGGAAAATTTGGACCAGAGAGAAGCTTAAATTACTGTTATCAGTCGTCGAGATCTTCAGTTTGGGCTAGGTACATTGACAACTTCACATTTCTGCTAAAATAGCTGGATGAGCAGTTTCAGCCCAAACCGCTTCATCACTAAGGCCCCTGACTGCAGGGCTGTGCAACGCTAATTACTTGCATCTATATTGAAGCACGCGATTGATATCGAGGGCATTGCACCAGAGGGCGTCGGCGATGTTGTTTTCACCGTTTGCGCGGAGGATATTGAGCGCGAAGCTGCGGGCTCTGGCGAAGATGCCGGGGTTTACCCGGATGCCGGAGGCGTCTTCCAGCATGACGACATCGCGGACATAGTGGTTGAATCGGCGAAACTCAATGGTGTTGATCCGCAAGCCTGGCTGACCGACGCGCTTGGCCGCATCGCCGAGCACAAGATCACCAAGCTCGACAAACTCATGCCGTGGCGTTACTCTGAAGCATCAGCCTAACCGGCGCTTTGCTCGCGAGTTAGGACGAGTTGGCCGAACGGCAACAAAAATGCAAAAAGGAGAACAAGAACAATGGCTGATACAGAGTGGTACTGGAAAGGACGTTATCTGGAATATTGCAGCTGCGATGTCGGCTGTCCCTGCGAGTCAATGGCACCGCCTACCCAAGGGCATTGCGACGGCGTCATCGGCTTTCAGATTGATGAAGGCCACTACGGCGACGTTAACTTGGACGGCGTACTGGTGGCCGCTACATTCTTTTTCCCCCGCGCTATTCATCATGGCGGCGGGCACATGCAGCCCATATTCCGCCCCGAAACGACGGAAGAACAACAAGGTGCCATTTTCGCGATCATGGGCGGCGAAGGCCAACCCATTGGCACCATGTTCCAAATCTTTTCGGTGATTATCGAGACCATTCACGAACCACAATTCCTGCCCATGGAATTTGAATGGGACCTCAACAAACGTACGGGCCGGATTCATGTCCCCAATGTGGTTACGGCCACAACGGTGCCGATCCGCAATCCGGTGACGGATGAAGAGGTGGAAGTTCGCACGGTTCTGCCCAATGGCTGGGTCTTTTACGAGGCCCAGGTTGCCTCGGGCACCGCCAAGGGCACGGGCGATATCAAGTTCGATTACAGTCAGCGGCACAGTTCGCTCGCCACCTTTGCCTTCAACAACAATGGCATGGCCCATTCTTATGAAGAGGCCAAGAAAATGTATGGTCTGGACGCCATGCGCTAAATCGCAAAGAATATGGCAGCGTTCCCATCGGCGGGGCGCTGCCTATTTGCGAAAAAGATAATTGCCATGGAACGCCTATTGATACGGGATCGAGCGCTGGTCGTCATCGCATTGGCCGCGTTGAGCACCCTGTCGTGGATCTATCTGGCCGTCCTGGCCAAGGACATGACCCAGAGCGATATGAGTTTAATGGGTATGGGGCAAATGGTAGCCGGCTCCATGCAAGCATCAATGGGCCAATGGACCGGCAGCACCTTTGCCCTGATGGGGGTGATGTGGTTCGTCATGATGGTGGGCATGATGGTGCCGTCCGCAGCCCCCATGATCCTGTTATTCGCCACCGTCACCCGGAAACAAGCTAGGCAGGAAACCCCCGGCCTGCGCATCGCGATCTTCACCGGCAGCTATTTGTTTATCTGGGCCGTGTTCAGCGTTGCCGCAACTTTTGCCCAATGGGCCTTGACCGAGGTGGCGTTGCTGTCTCCCATGATGGTTGGCACGTCGCAGTGGCTGACTGTTGCATTGCTAGGGGCCTGCGGCGTCTATCAATTGACCCCGTTGAAGCAAGCCTGCCTGGGCAAATGCCGATCGCCCTTAGGGTTTTTGATGAGCAAATGGCAACCGGGAGACCTCGGCGCCCTAAAAATGGGCCTGTCCCATGGTTCCTATTGCCTGGGCTGTTGCTGGTTGTTGATGGGGTTGTTGTTTGTCGGCGGTGTGATGAACCTATTGTGGGTCGCCCTCATCGCGGTTCTGGTCCTGGGCGAAAAAGTCCTGCCGCGGGGTGATCTGTTCGGCAAGCTGGGCGGTGGCGTCATGCTGGCCTTGGCTGCATACATGGCGCTATCAGCACTGGTTTAAAGGCGGTCCAACCAGCCTTGAATTTCCGCCTCATCCGGCATTACCGGCGTACCAAAAAACACCAATCGATCACCATCCGGCGTGCCATCCAGGAGGCAACTGTCCGACGCCGCCGCCCTGTCTTTGGACGGGTGCCCCTGTTGCGTTAATGCTTCAGCGTAACGCCATGGCATGAGTTCGTCGAGCTTGGTGATTTTGTGCTCGGTGATGCGACCCAGAACATCGGTCAGCCAGGCTTGTGGATCGACGCCATTGAGTTTCGCCGTTTCAATCAGCGTATAGGCGATGGCGGCTGATTTGCCGCCGCCCTCGGACCCCATGAAGAGATAATTCTTACGACCCAAGGGCGATGGGCCGCATGGATCGCTCAGCGGTGTACTTGGCCGCATCGCAGAGCATAAGATCACCAAGCTCGACGAACTCATGCCGTGGCGTTACGCTGAAGCATCAGCGTAACAGGGCCATCCGTCCCGAGATAGGGCGGCGTCGCCGGACGATAACGTTTGAACGCCGGGTTGAACATGCGATCAAGACGTTTGTCGGTTCCACAATGTCGGTGCGGGTAGTGGAGCCGGAGATACTCGAACGCTCGCTTGAGAACGCCAAACGAGTCCTCGATTTGCACGCAAAGGATTGACCCAGATGCAGTTTACCGACCGAACCAGCCGCAATGAGTTTTTGCAGCAGAAGATCGAGGCGGTGTACGGTCAGCTGACGGGAAATTTTTCCCGCTTGGTCCGAATTGAGCAGCTTATGGCAGAGGCGGCCAGCGTATTCCCTGGGCTGGTGCCGACACGGGCGGAGCTAGACGTCGAAGCCGGGCGCAAGCTGAAGGACAAGTTGGGTCTGGAGAACGACCATGCCTTGCTGCTGTCGCACATACTGGCGCACCCGAAATGTGGGATGCATCTGTGCCATGCGATGCTGCTGCCTCGGCCGGAGACGACAGCTGCTCTTATGGCGCTGGATGCACGGGGGTTCGTTGATTTAGGTCCGGTGCGGGTGGAACGGCACGGGCGGGCGGTGCACCTGCTGTGTACAAATCCGCATTATCTAAACGCTGAGGATCAGGTGACGCTTGATGCGATGGAAATCGGGGTGGATTTAGCGACCCTGGACCCGGGCAGCGATATCGCGGTGCTGCGTGGGCAGCCGGTACAAAATGCTAAATATGCTGGGCGCCGCATTTTTGGCAGCGGTATCAACCTGACGCACCTGTATCAAGGCAGCATACCATACCTTTGGTATATGCAGCGTGAACTGGGTTTCGTACATAAGTGTTTCCGTGGGGTGGCTAGCCCAGGCGTGCTGCCTGACGACGTGAATGGAGCAGGGCACGAGAAACCCTGGATCGGAGCGGTCGAAGGTTGGGCGATCGGCGGGCATTGTCAGATATTGCTAGTGATGGATTACGTTCTAGCTGCGCATGATTCGTATATGACGCTGCCAGCTCGGAAAGAGGGGATCATTCCTGGTGCCGCAAACATGCGTCTGCCCCGGTTCACCGGCGATAGGCTGGCCAGGCAACTGATCCAGGCGGAACGGCGACTTGACTGTGACAGTATTGAGGGACGGCTGATCTGCGACGAAATTGTTCCGGCATCGGATATGGATGCGGCAATCGGGCGTACAGTGGAGATGCTGACCAGCGCGGGGGCAGTAGGGGCGATCGGCAACCGGCGGGCGTTCCGGGTAGCGGTGGAACCATTAGATTTATTCCGGCGATATTGCGCTGTGTATGCGCGCGAGCAGGCGGCTTGCCATTTTAGCCCAGCGTTGATCGATAATTTGGAGCAGAACTGGGGAGCTGCTGGGAGGTAGCCTCGCACAGGGCAATGCCCCCGGAGCGGCGCTCCCGGAGGCGTCGCGCACGGACGATAGATATGGGTTCGCAGGACATTTAACGTAACCGTCCGGCGACGCCGCCCTATCTCGGGACGGATGTCCCTGTTACGCTGAAACTTCAGCGTAACGCCACGGCATGAGTTCGTCGGGCACTGTCAGACAAACGAGAACTGGTCTGAAAAACCCCGTAACCCATAAATCTCAGGCCGCAAGTTGACGCCATTCGGCAAGGGCGAGCAAGCGATTGAGTTTGAAGATTTGGCGGCTACGAAGATGACGTTCATGGTTAAAATGATTATGGACCGAAGAATGGATTGAAACGAATTTCTGTAGAGATTTGGCGCTCCTGAATTTTGCCATCGCGCGCTCTCGTCGCCGGAATGGCTGGTGTGAATTTTCGGCCCTATTGTTCAGCCAGCGACCGGTCTTCTGGCGTTCGGCATTTCCGATTACCTCCATCGCTGCCCGGTAGGACCGAAGCCGGTCCGTCACCACTACTTTTGGACAACCGTATCGTTTCATCGCTTTGCGCAAAAACGTTAAGGCAGCCTTGCGATTCCGCCGTTTGGTGACAAATGACTCCAGCACTTCGCCTTCGTGATCAACCGCCCGCCAGAGGTAATGCAGTTCGCCATTGATCCGCACGAATACCTCGTCCAAATGCCACCGCCTTACTCGAAGGGGCGCGGAGTAGCGACAGAAATTGCATGCCGAACCAGCGGCATGCTTATCAAAACGGTTCAATTGTCCATAGATAACTACTGGCAACCGCCTTGTTCCTGCGGATCATCAGTCCAAGTTCCACAGCCGATCAGAATAGCGTTCAAACGCCGTTATCGGGTGGACGGGTATCGGACGCTCCTGGCCATAGATTTCAGATTGAAGCCAGGCAATTTCAGCTTCCGGCTCGGCAGTCACCGTCCACCAAACTCTTCCATTTGGCAGCTCCGCAGGGCGCCAGCGGTAGCCACGTTGCCGCAGTTTGTCCTTAAGATCGAAGGGCGCGTCGACCCCGCGGATCAAATGGTCATCCTGAAGGGCGGCCTCTCGCACCAATTCCATCACGCGCCGACCGGAGTTGGGAAGTGCTTGTGCCAGAAGTGCCAAACAGGCCTCGCAATCTGTCATGGCGCGGTGGCCGTCGTAGAACCAGCCGAACTGCATGCCGAGGTAATCCAGTTTTCCCGAACCATAGCCCTCACGGAGCCAATCAATGCTGCTCAGCGTGCATGTCCAGGGTTTCTCGGTAAAGCATTTCCAATGGCGTTCGACCATCGGACGATCAAAAGACGCGTTGTGGGCTATGATCAAGTCGGCGTTGGTAACGACCGTCGCGACGGCGGACCCATCGATAGATTTTCCAGCAACCATTTCATTAGTAATTCCGGTAACCAACGACGCCTCTTCGGAAATCGGTACCGCCGGTTCGCGCAAGTGATCGAAGGCTTGATCCTTGAGGACTGCCAGAATGCGGCCGCTTTCTGCCTCATAGTCGAAAGGCAGCATGGCAAGTTGAGTGACATCGTCATTCTCGGTCGAAAGACCCGTCGTTTCGACGTCAATCACAAGGGCTCGCTTGACCGTGCCGCCTTGCGGATCATTGTACCTGTCGGGTGTTTGCAAGCGGCGGATCAATCGCCAGTTCGCCCGATCGGCGTGGGTGTCCGGGCGGATTAGGTCCGCTTCATCAACTGCGAAGTGGCTGTATTGGTTCATGGCCTACCCAGTGTCTCCCGGTCCGGATCGTGCAATACGGGAGAAATAGCATATTCTAAATGTGCTCGCGGTTGATACATTTGGGTTCGGTAAGTTGGTGATTGGCTCGGACTTATGGATACGGAACCAGATGGGTGCACGAGCGAGTGGCAAATTTTCTGCGGGTAGATCTTGGCATAGGCAATCGGCCGTATGATTGGGGATCAGCGTGTCATCGGAAAAAGGCGAACATCCGGACACCGTTATTCTTCGAAGGACAGGAAACTCAAAATTCCTGCTGCCACTTCTTGGCTACACGATCGACAACGTGACCCATTCAAGTTGGGGCATCCAGTTCAAGTCGGGCAATGCCGTTCGAAAAGACATCCCGTTCACTCAGGTTACCGAAATAAATGTCTCATCCGGCCTGTTTTGGTCTCGCCTTGAATTGAAGCATGATGACGGCACGACACTCAAAATTGTTGGCGTCGACAAGAAAATTGCCAGGAAGTTTCTTAAATCAATCGAAGTTCCCTGGAAATATGAACTGCGTCGCCTCGTGGATGAAAATCGAGGCCGTATTCTCGCTGAAGCCCAGAAACTGGAGGAGTTAGATCGCCCAATCAGTTATCTCGCCGCATCTGATGGAACGGAATTACATGAAGCCGTACAAACTGCATTGGGGAAACTTCCGTCGAAGTTTCCCGAGGATGTGCTGGCGGCGGACGAGCGTGATGCAATTGCTCGAATTCGGAGTTTCCTTGCTGCCCCATCGAATTTTCGAAACGGCGCCAACAGGAAGTTTATTGGCGCTGAGATTGCCCTGAAGAAAAGCTATTTTGATTCTGTTGAGTCCGATCCACTCACGCCTGAGCAACGGGAAGCCGTCGTCACGGATGAAAACGCAACGCTCGTTTTGGCGGCGGCGGGTTCTGGAAAAACCAGTGTGATCGTTTCCAAGGCTGGTTACTTGGTAGAGACGAAGCGCCGGGCCCCCAAAGAAATTCTGATGCTCTCTTTCGCCCGAAAGGCGGCAGGTGAAATGACCGACCGTGTCAAAAACAGAACGGGTCACGACATCAAGGCTACGACATTTCATGCCTTGGGAATGGCTATCATTGGGCAAGCTGAAAAACGAAAGCCCGCCCTCGCTGCCCATGCGGACGATGACAAGCAATTGCTAAAGCTGCTGCGGGATATCCTGAAAACCTTGATGGAACAGGACCGACGGTTCGAAACTACCATGCAACGCTGGTTCGCCGAGTTTTTCGCCCCCGAGAAAAATGAGTTCGATTTCAAGGAGTTATACCAATATTATCAATACCTGCGGGCCGTTGAACTCCGGACTCTTCAGGGCGAGAAGGTAAAAAGTTTCGAGGAATGCGAGATTGCAAATTTCCTCTACCTGAATGGGGTCGCCTACGAATACGAACCCGATTACGAACATGACACGGCGTCTTCCGAGAAAAGAGTTTACACGCCTGATTTTCGATTGAGTGACAGTGGCGTTTATATCGAACACTTCGGTGTCAGAAAGGAGACCGGGTCGGACGGCCAGGAGCAATGGGTAACGGCACCTTATATCGATCGGGACAAATATGTTGCGGAGATGGAATGGAAAGTAGATCTCCACCGGCGACACGGAACACCGTTGATCAAGACCTACAGCTATATGAAATTCGAGGGTCGACTTTCCATATGCCTGAGCGAACAACTCAGGGATCATGGCGTCGAGCTTTGTCCAATAGCGGCAGACCAGTTCTTCGGAAAACTTTTGGAGCTTGGGGATATAGACCGATTTAGCAGGACGGTCGCAACCTTCCTGCATCACTTCAAGTCAGGGGATCTGGATCGGGATCAATGTTTGACCAGGGCCGGACCTGGTAGGATGAAGGCTCGAAATATCGCCTTCCTCGACGTGTTCATTCCGCTCTTCGAAGGCTATCAGAAAAGCCTTGGATCAAGAATCGACTTTGAGGACATGATTGTTCGAGCAAGCAGACATGTCGAAGATGGCAATTACAAAAGTCCCTATCAGCATCTTTTGGTGGATGAATTTCAGGACATTTCCTTCGGTCGCGCTCGACTCCTGAAGGCCCTATTGGGACAGCACCCTCATTCAAGATTGTTCGCGGTGGGTGATGATTGGCAATCAATATATCGGTTCGCCGGTAGCGATCTATCCATAATGAGGAATTTCGGAAAGCACTTTGGCCGGACGTTTGATGGCCGCGATGACCTTCACACGACCGTCGATCTCGGCCGAACATTCCGTTGTGTAGACAAGATCGCTGAGCCTGCGAAACGCTTCGTGCTCCAGAACGATCGACAGATAGATAAGCGGGTTGAGCCCGCTGGGCGAACGAAGAAACCAGCTCTGCGGGTGGTCTTTGGTGACGCAAATGATGTGCCACAAATCATTCGCGAGATCCTCGAGGATATTCAGAGCAGGGAGGTCGGCAGCCAGAAGAATGTGCGATTTCTTGGTAGATACAATCACCTCAAGCCCGGTTACATGCGGGGCCTCGTTGATAAGTACCCAGACATTGACCTCGGCTTTTTGACCATTCATGGATCCAAGGGACTGGAATGTGATCACACCGTCGTGCTTGGTATGGATTCCGGGACATGGGGGTTCCCGTCCGAGATCGTAGATGATCCGGTATTGAACATGGTGTTGCCGGAAAGCGAAGATTTC
>JABJKH010000047.1 GCA_018660465.1 Rhodospirillaceae bacterium | reverse complement strand
GGATTGTGATTCCGGCCGTCGTGGGTTCGAGTCCCATCGGTCACCCCAGTTTCCTTTTTGGGCACGTACAGGCAGTGGACACACGGGCCGTTAGCTCAGTTGGTAGAGCAGCTGACTCTTACGCAGTAGCACAATAACAAAGCCAATTAAAAACAACAAATTACAGGTCAAGCGTCTATCACTTTTTAACAAACCGTTATAAGTATTAGTGATATGTGAAAGCACCACCGCCACTAATTTGGACTGATCCAGAAGGTGGTACAAGGAGGAACGACCCTTGGTCCTGACTCCAATCCAGTTCTGTTCCTTCCAGGGCACAGCAGAATCCTTAGATAACAACACTCGGTCCGAGAGGGGGTAAAACTCCTCTTCGGGCAGACCTGTTATGGGGATGAAGTCGAGGCTGTAGTTCCCGGAGCAGACATTTACCGAGACAATTACCCAGGGAATCTCTCCTAGCCGCTCGACCACCTGATCTTCAGCGGAGCGATTAGCCTATTGATAATAATTGTTGATGGACCTTTACCGCGCTCCACTGTTGATAGCGGCCAAGTGTTTATAGAAAATTGTTTCAGGAAGGGGCGTTAATGCTGCCTATGCTCTTCGAGCCCTTTAACTTTTCTTTGCACACGGAATTCAGTCTTTCGGGATCCTTAATTTCAAAGCCCGCACCGAAGCAGTTTGTAGATGTGGCAGATCGCGGTGGCGACTCGGCGGCAATCGATAAAAGGCAGTTTGAAGAATCTGCAGAATGTCGCCATGGGCGACCAGGAGGCAGGTTTCACCGCTAAATCGTCGTTCGCAGTCGAGCACTACGGCACTGGCACGACCAAGCACTGAATGCACATTTTCGACATTGTGATGGCGGTGGTTGGGGTCACGCTGATCGGCGGCCCATATTTCCGGGTAACGATTATCCGTGCCAAGCTCGAGATCACCGAAGTGGCGCTCGCGCAGACGCGCATCGAATTCAACCGACTTGCGGCAATCGAGCTGCAGGTAGACGAGCTCGGCGGTTTCGCGGGCACGCTTGAAATCGGAACTGATGATCCGCGTAGATAAATCCAGTTTACTGTCGGCAATTCCGTCGTGAACCTGACGGCGTCCGGATTCGCTTAAGCCGTATTCGTACAATCCATTCTTCGGGTGACTGACGATCAGCCCCTCGCAGTTGGCGAGGCTTTGGCCGTGGCGCATCGCGTAGTAGCGATTCCGCAGGCTCCGTAACGCGCCAATATCGGCGGCTAACATGGGAAGCACTTACTAGCGTGGATGGACGTGGTATCGATCAAAACATCTGTACAGCACCGATACTGGTGTGTAATTTACGTTGTTTTATGGTATGTCGGTACAACGCATCTAGCAAATAATTTTCTTGAGACCGTGCCCATTGTGAGCTAATGTCAGATTCGTTACAACGCTTGTATGTAAACGTCGGCTTTGAAACAATTTTTACCACATATATAGAGCAAAACTTTAATTCACCACTGGAGGAAAAATTCATGTTCCGCTTTTTACCTACCCTATTGAAATTTATGATGGCGATAGCCGTGCTCAGTTTTTCGTTGAGCGCCAGCGCCGCGGAATGCCCACGCGGCACGCTGGACAAGCAGTTCTGTGACCGCGATGGCAATTTAACCGCAGACCTACCGACCGATCCATCAAAATGGGTCGATCCGGATTCACTGATATTTGCCTATACACCAGTTGAGGATCCAGCTGTCTACAAATCAGTCTGGGCTGGTTTTATTGATCACATGTCGAGCGTCACGGGCAAGAAAGTCATCTTTTTCTCGGTTCAGTCCAATGCGGCTCAATTGGAGGCCATGCGTTCGGGTCGCCTGCATGTAGCGGGCTTCAACACGGGCTCTAACCCAATTGCAGTGAGCTGCGCCGGATTCGTCCCGTTTGCGATGATGGCGTCATCCGATGGCTCATTCGGATACGAAATGGAAATCATTGTACCCGTCGACAGCCCGATTATGACACCCGCCGACATCAAGGGCCGTACACTGACATTCACATCTCCAACATCGAACTCGGGCAACAAAGCTCCTTCGGCATTATTGAAATCAGAATTTGGGTTGATCAAGGATGTCGACTTCAAAACCAATTTCTCGGGCAAACACGACAATTCAGTTCTCGGCATTGCCAATAACGATTACGAAGTTGCGCCTATCGCCAATTCGGTTATGCGCCGCATGGTCGACCGCAAAGTTGTTGACCCGAGCAAAATTCGCACCATCTATAAATCACAAACCTTCCCAACAACTGGTTTCGGACATGCCCATAATCTCGATCCGACTCTTTCGGCGAAGATTCGTCAAGCCTTCTTTACCTTCGAATGGGAAGGTTCGGCTCTGAAGGCAGAGTTCGAGAAATCGGGCGAAGGCAAATTTATCTCAATCGCTCACAAGTTTGATTGGGACGTTATCCGCAAAATCGATTCGGCCAACGGCATCAAATACACCTGTAAATAAAACCATCTCGGGCGGGGGCGTGCCACAGTTTCTGGCTCGCCTTCGCTTGAGAGTTCGGCCGTTTTAAAAACAAATCTTATTGGTTAAGCCATGCTGCGCCTACAAAATCTGACCAAACAATATAAAACCGGCGACCTTGCCCTAAAGAGCATCGATCTTGAAGTACCGGATGGTCAGGTCATGGCCCTGATTGGCCCGTCGGGCGCGGGCAAATCAACCCTGATCCGTTGTGTTAACCGCCTGGTGGAACCAACAACGGGTAGTGTTCGCTTAAATGAATCGGAAATATCCAGCCTGAGTCAATATCAACTCAGGAAAGCGCGCCGTCGCATGGGCATGATATTTCAGGAGTACGCCCTGGTCGAACGGCTTAGCGTGATGGAAAATGTGCTCTCCGGCCGTCTCGGGTATGTGTCCTTCTGGCCCAGTTACTTTCGGAAATTTCCACAAAACGATATTGACGAGGCGTTCCGACTACTCGAAAGAGTCGGCCTTGACCGCATGGCGGACAAACGAGCCGATGAATTGTCAGGTGGGCAACGTCAGCGGGTTGGTATTTGTCGGGCTCTAATTCAAGACCCTGAATTGCTGCTGATTGATGAACCAACCGCCTCGCTAGACCCCAAGACGTCACGTCAGATCATGCGGTTGATTTGTGAACTCTGCAAAGAACGCAAATTATCTGCAATCATTAATATTCACGATGTTTTGCTGGCTCAAATGTTCGCCGAACGCATTGTTGGTCTGCAATTAGGTGAAATTGTATACGATGGTCCACCTGGTAATCTCACAGCCGAAGTCCTGACGACGATATATGGCGAAGAGGATTGGGAAGCGACCATCGAAAAAGTCGATGATGAAGAATCGGATACAGTTCCAACGTCCGCAGTCAGAGCGAAATAAAGACAGTAGATATGTCCGCACCACGCACCTGGAAACGACCACCATTTATCGAACGTCCGTTGCTACGCTGGGGATTGATCACCGGTAGCACCCTTTTTCTAGCAATTTCAATCGGTACAATGGAAGTTAATTGGGAGCGGGTTGCCGCCGGCGTGCCACGCGCGGAGCGGTTTATCGGCTCCTTTTTCCCGCCCGATTTTACCAGCAAATCCACTGATATTTGGGAGGGAATCATTGAAAGTTTGTGGATGACCGTGGTCTCGACGGTTATCGGTATCCTGTTGTCCATTCCGGTAGGATTGGGAGCCGCACGCAACTTGTCACCGCGCTTCATATACCTGATTTCACGGGGAATTCTAGCTGTGTCACGGACATTTCCGGAAATTATTATCGCCTTGTTTGCGGTCAAGCTGTTCGGTTTTGGGCCGTTCGCCGGCATCATTGCATTATCCATTGGCAGTATTGGATTTTATGGAAAGCTGCTCGCTGAAGATATTGAGGACATGGATCCGGTGCAGGCGGAAGCCGTAAAAGCAACCGGGGCGTCATGGTTCCAATGGCTCAATTATTCGGTCCAACCGCAAGTTATGCCACGCATGATTGGGCTGGCCATGTACCGCTTCGACATCAATTTCAGGGAGTCAGCAGTGCTGGGCATTGTCGGTGCAGGTGGTATCGGGGCGACCCTGCTGACGTCATTTGATCGCTACGAATTTAGTTCATCAGCCGCCATCTTATTGATCATCATTGGTATTGTCATGGTTGTCGAATACTCGTCTGGTTACATTAGAAAGTGGGTTCAGTAATGCCCAGAAGACAACAGGGCGACAGCAAAATCTGGCAACGCAGGAGTCGTAATCGTCAACTTGCGATCTGGTTTGGGCAATTCGTTGGTGTCGCAATTTTTGTCTACTGCTGGCAATTGGTCTCGGAAAACACTATCTGGATGTTTGTCGCCGATGCTCCCCGTCAGGCAGTTGATATGATGGAGCGCATGGTTCCACCGAAGTGGAGTTATATGAATAGCCTGTGGCGGCCAGTATGGGACACCATTACCATTGCAACACTGGGAACCCTGATGGCAGTTGTTCTTGCCTTCCCCATCGCATTTCTTGCGGCACGCAACACAACTCCGTCCTCTGCGTTTGCCCGCCCCATTGCGCTATTCATCATCGTTGCGTCGCGCTCGATCAATTCTCTACTCTGGGCGTTGATGCTGGTTACTATTCTCGGGCCAGGCGTGTTTGCCGGTGTTTTGGCCATTGGATTCAGGTCGATAGGCTTTTGTGCCAAGTTGCTTTATGAAGCAATTGAAGAGATCGACGAGACGCAGGTCGAAGCGGTAACTGCCACGGGCGCCAGCGGCGCGCAAATTCTGAGCTATGGAATTGTTCCGCAAATCCTGCCCGCCTTTGCTGGCATTTCTGTTTTTCGCTGGGACATTAACATTCGCGAATCAGCCATTTTGGGCCTCGTCGGTGCTGGTGGAATTGGATTGCAACTCAGTTCGTCGATCGACACCGTAACCTGGACCCAGGTCTCGGTTATTCTGCTGGTGATACTCGCAACCGTGGTAGTCAGCGAATGGGTGTCCGCAAAGGTGCGCCACGCGATAATATAAGCCCGCACATTCCACCAACCTTCTACTGTGACGGGCTAATGCACTACAGTAAGCTGCACCAGCGTCAAGGATCCCTTTGGCTGTATCCAATGCGTTGATGGCTGACAGAGTCAGTGAAGGCGCGCTCAATGTGGCGCCGCTAACCGTGGTTAATGATGAGCCTGCCACGTTGCGTTCGAAGGTCAAACAATACGAAAAGAACATTGAAGGTTTTGAGGCCACTTGTGATGCCCGCGCGGTGAAAAGATTTTAGAAGGCTCGCGATGTTTCAACCTCACAACAGATACAGATGATGGATCAAATGATTAAGCATCGTGGGAACTTGCGAATGTCAATGGATGGAATCGTTGACCTGGCACTCAAGGAGGGCAATGAACACTGGTGTTCGATTGACTTCAGTAAGTTCGTAGCCCCCAAGATTGACAGGGATGAAGGGGCCGTCTACGACCTAAGTGAAGGAGTCGTCTAACTTGGACAATCGTATTGACCGTATTGCAAGGGCAGCGCACCCAATCTGCCACGTGGGTTAACTTCGATGCTCATTGCCCCTTCGACCTCTGCCTGACCTTTCCAAGACCTTGCCGGTGAGGGCATCAGTGCCCCCCACGTACCCACGGTAGCCTTGGTGAACCCGTGGGTTTTTTCGTTTCCCACTATTTATAGCGGAACAAGCGGCTAGCCGTTAGAATTGCCGACCGGTTTATAACGGCTTAACAGTCCATTGAGCTGTCGGATTGACAGCCAACCTGTGAGAGCGGGGCCGCCAATGCGGCGGGCTTATGGGAGTACCACTCCCATAACACTCCCACAGGGGTTAAGCGGATTAGGTGAGGAAGTAACAAAAAGACTGTATATATAGTGTTTGGGCCGTTAGCTCAGTTGGTAGAGCAGCTGACTCTTAATCAGCGGGTCGCAGGTTCGAACCCTGCACGGCCCACCATATATCAAGGAGAGCGGGGCTCCGCGGGTCTTAAGACCTGGGT
>JABJKH010000046.1 GCA_018660465.1 Rhodospirillaceae bacterium | reverse complement strand
CGAAACCAATTCCCTGCGCCAGGAGGTGTCATCATTCTTGAGTAACGTGAATGCCGCTTAACGACGAACGTCCTCCTCTATATCTGGGCCTGGTGCGCAATCACCGGGCCTTTTTTTTGGGAGGGAAGAAATTTGGATCTAAGTTTGTTTCGTAACCTTTGACGCAAACATATACCCATGATTTCGAACGGTTTTGATTATCAGAGGTTCCTTGGGGTTGATCTCAATTAATTTTCTAACCCGGTTAATCAACACATCGATACTTCTGTCGTATGCGGGGCTGTCTTTTCCATGAACAAAATCCAAAAGCTGATCACGCGTTAGAACACGGTTTGGATGTTCAAGAAATGCCTGAAGAAGTGTAAATTCGCTACTCTTGAACGTGGGCATTGCGCCTTCAGGATTTGTGACCGTCATTGCGTCTGGATTTAAGGTCCACCCTTCAAACATTAAGCCGGCCGTAGGGCTATCAGCAATGCCTTCACCCACTGCATTCTCCTGACGCCTTAGGACGCTCCTGACACGTGCTAAAAGTTCGCGTGGGTCGAATGGTTTTTCGACATAGTCATCAGCCCCTATTTCAAGCCCGATGGTTTTTTCAACGCTACCGGTCCTGCCGCTTAATATTATGAGTCCGACTTGAAAGTTCGCTCGAATTTCACGCGTTAAAATCAGCCCATCAGTATCCGGAAGACCGAGATCGATTATAACAAGGTTAATATTTTCGCTGGCGATGAGGTTAACAACGTCTCTTCCTTCGCCAACGGATTTAACTTGGTAGCCGCCTTCTTCTAAACAGTCTGTGACCACTTCACGGACATCAGCATCATCATCAACCACTAAGATGTTTCTTTTCGAATTCATCACGAACACTGCACCTTAATCAAGCCAGTACCCTGAAACATACAGGATACAATTCCACCTAATTCCGGAAATACTGCGGAAACTGTAACCCTCTATACTGCCGAATAACAAGAACTTAACTTTCGCCTTCGATTTCATATTATTAATATGAAACTATTGGATGAGAAAATGACAGCGACACACCAGAACCCCGAACGTTTGCATCAGGCGAATGATACAGATGGCATGCGCTTCCAAGGGGCCATTGAGGCGCTTCAAGAAGCGTTTATCCTGTTCGACGCGGATGACAAGCTCGTTGTTTTTAACCAGGAGTACAAACGTTTGAACCCGTCGATCGCCGATATACTGGTTCCAGGAATCTCCTATGAAAAAATACTGCGCACATATATCAATACTGGTGTTGTTAAGGTGGCCCTAGGTCGGGAGGAAGAATACATCCAGGAACGTCTCCAACTGCACCGCCACCCTAAAGGTACAATGATCCGTGAATTGACCAATGGGACTTGGCAACAAATGAACGAACGAACAACGCCAGAGGGGGGCACCGTCCTAGTTTCGTCTGACATTACCGAATTAAAACGGACACAAGCTGAACTGCAAATTTCTCATGATGCGCTGGAAATTGGCATCGAACAAAGAACGTCAGAACTACGGCGTCAAATTACGGAGCGTAAATTCGTCGAACAGTCATTGCGCCAAAGCGAAGAGCGCATGCGTGATGTTCTGGAATCGACCCCTGATTGGATGTGGGAGATGAACGCCGACCTCCGTTACACCTACCTTTCAGAAGGAATATATTGCCCAAATAATTTGACCCCAAAGGATGTGGTTGGCAAAACTCGACCAGAGGTCGCCAAGGAACAAAATTGGATTTTCGACTCGATATTGTGGCAGTCTCACTTAGACTGTATGAAAAACCGTAAACCTTTCCAAAAGATAGAATTTTCCGTTAAAGATCGGAACGGCAAGGAGCGCTTTATCCAGTTTGATGGCAAACCGATTTTTAATGAAAATGGAAGTTTTGGCGGATACCGTGGTGCGTCCCGAGATATTTCTGCTCAAAAAATAGTTGAACAAAAACTCCGTGCGGCAAAGTTGGCGGCGGATAAAGCCAATCGAGCAAAATCTGAGTTTCTAACTTCAATGAGTCACGAACTGCGCACTCCTTTAAACAGCATAATGGGTTTTTCACAATTGATGTTACTCGATCCAAAGAATTCACTACACCCCAAACACCAAGAATACATGGATACCGTTTATCACAGCGGCGCACACCTGCTCGCCCTCATAGACGATGTATTGGATTTGTCAAAAATTGAAGCGGGTAAAGTTGAGATAACTGCCGAACATATTTCTGTCAAAGGTCTAATTGAAGAGTGCTCAATCCTTATCGCAAATATGGCGAAGGCGAGAGACATAACAATTATTGACCGAATTGCCGACTTAAATGATGACCACGTAATTTTCACCGATCACACGAGGTTTAGACAAATTCTGGTCAACTTTGCCTCAAATGCGATTAAATATAATGCCATGGGGGGTACAGTTACGTTTGAATTGATGCAACTTGATTCCAACACTATTCGCATTGCTGTAAGTGATACGGGTCCCGGCATTCCCAAAGAAAAATTTGACAGATTATTCCAGCCCTTCGACCGCCTGGGCGCAGAGAATAGCGGGATAGACGGCAATGGAATCGGCCTTACCATATCCAAGAAACTCGTTGAATTGATGGATGGTGAAATTGGTGTTGAAAGCACCGAAGGCGTCGGCAGCACCTTCTGGGTCGACTTTCAGTCGGGATCATTGAGAGATTGCACACCAAAACAATCGTCTCTTGCGTCTAACAGTCTCCCCACAATTAAAAAGAAATTCTCGATGCTCTATGTTGAGGACAACAGAGAAAATCGAGAATTCGTCCAAGACCTTTTAACTGACCATTTTGATTTAAATTTATTTACGGCGAGCAGTGGCGAATCCGGTTTGGAAATGGCAATACAATGCCATCCAAAATTAATTTTACTCGACATAAACTTGCCGGGAATGGATGGCTATGAGGTCATTCAAAAGCTCAAGGCCAATGTAGACACCTCAGACATTCCCGTTCTAGCACTCACAGCGAACGCGATGCCATGGGAGGTAGAAAAAGGCTTGAAAGCTGGCTTCCATGATTATTTGAAAAAGCCTATTTGTGTAGAAAATCTTATTTCCTCAATAAATTCTGCTTTAGAAGCAGCCTAAAACTGATCTTGGACGTATGTCGCCAGCCATTTGAAAATATATTTTGTACTGGATTCGGCTAGAACAGACGCCAAATTGCTGTAATCATCCGTCCATAAAGTGGCTTCAGAAGCACCACCTTCCCATGGTGATATATATTTTTTTATACGCTCATCATTTAGAAAAATTCTATTGCTCGTAACGAGAACCCATTGCGACGCGCGGGGACTATATTTATCAGGATTCTTTCTAACAGAAATTGCTTGTTTTCCATATGCCTTTGCTAAATTTCGAACAACCGATGACAGATTAAGATGGGCGTTTGTAATATTTATGGCCAATATTCCATCTGACTTAAGGTGTTTCCAATATAGAGAAAACGCCTCTTTCGTTAAAAGATGTACAGGAGGTGCATCATTACTGAATGCATCGACAGCCAGGATATGAAATTGGTGACTCCCTTGTTTTTTAAGTTCGCGCTCAAGAGAAATTCTTCCGTCTCCAAGGACGATCTGAGTGTCTGCGGGACTATCCTTGAGAAAGTAAAAATATTTATTGGCTACATTTTCCACCGCCGGATTAATTTCGTAAAAGCGAAGGGTGTCCCCTTTCTCGCCGTATGATGCAATGGTTCCCGCACCAAGCCCGATAACGCCCATATGCAACGCGTCGGCGTGCTGAAGAAATCTGGCTGATACACCAATTCCACTATCAAATCTGAAATATCCAGTTGGTATCATTCGGTACTTCGGGATCGTTATCTGACTGCCATGTATCGTTGTGCCGTCCTGAAGTTCGCGCAATCCCTGCCCCGCAATATTTGTTGTTTCTTTGACACCCAGAATTCCATAAAAATTTCTGCTTTGACTTAAGAAATTACGATTCGTGAGACTGGCGTGAACCAATAGGGAAGAGATCAGCACCACGCCGCAAAGGCTGCAAAGTACCGTTGTGTACATTTGATTTTTTAAAAGCAGGTTCTTTTTCTCATCCAGCTTCCGAGTGCTTTCCCTTTTCTTTCGGCCGTTTTCCAATTGGGCTAAAGCACCGATTGTGTCTTGGCGTCTACACGTCCAGGCCAGAAAACCCGCACCAAAAACACCAACATAGAATTCCATAAAAGTAGTGAATATTGTTGGGGAAACGATGGCGACAAATACGCCACCAAGGGCACCGCCAAGAGCAATTGTTAGATAAAAAGAGGTCAGTCGGCTTACTGACGGCTTTAAGCGAACGAGTTCGCCATGACATATCATACAAGCTGTAAAAAGGATGAATGAATATAGACTAATTTGAAAAACAACACCGGTCAGTTTCCCGAAGAATAGAAGAAAAATCGCCGGAATTAGACTTACACAATACCCCGCTACCCAGAAGCGACGAACGTACCATCGGCTATGATCGAAACAAATAATAAATGAGATAAGATAAATACTTAACGGTAAAATCCACAAGAAAGGAATAGGCGCAATATCCTGAGTCATTTTATTGGTTGTGGCGAGCAACAAGACCACCCCGCAAGCGGAAAGAGCGAGCCATAGAATTCTATTCACAATGTTGAAAGATACATCATCCGTGTCCAAGGTTTTTCCTTCTTGAATATTTGTTCGATCTCCTTCCTGCAAAATTATTGCTTTTTTACGCACTCCTATTGCACACCAACCGGCGCCAAGAACGAAGAACACATATCCCGTTGACCAGAGCGTGGTTTGTTCCTTCAAACCGATAAACGGTTCGACGAGGAAGGGGTAAGACATCAGTGCCAAGAGTGAGGCAAAATTTGACAGAGCATAAAGGCGGTAGGGCGAGGCTGTCTTTGTAGTTGATCCGATCCAATGTTGCAGGAGTGGATTCGTGGACGCGACAAGTAGGAAGGGTGCACCGATTGAAAAGAACAGCAGCTTCAATATTTGCCACACTGGATTTTGTGGATCGGCGGGTTTCCAAGCTTCGTCAGGCGCGATCGGTAAGAACGCAAGCGACAATATGAGTAGGGAAAGATGGACCACCGGTTGGGTCGATAGTTTTAGGTGTTTCGACACCATATGGGCATACGCATACCCGGCCAAAAGGAACAACTGAAAAAATAGCATGCAAGTTGTCCAAACAGCCGAACCGCCCCCAAACCAGGGCAAAATAAACTTTGCAATAATGGGCTGGACCTGAAAAAGCAGGAACGAACTTAGAAATATTGTAATTGCATATTCTGCTAATTTTTTCATATGCGTACTAATGCTTTCGCTCAAATTCCCGTTCGATATTCGCCAACTGCCCCTGAAGTATGTGCACTAAATAATTCTGATGATTTGGGCGGGTCCGAACCCGATCCGGATGTCCGCAGATCAAGGCGGTGTTGCGGCGGGAAGCTGTCGTCAGAATATTTAAAACCTTCTCAAACAATTCTAACCGTTGCCGCTGTTAAGCGTGGCACGGTCATGCTCAAATTTCCCATTTTAACTTCCGTTAGGCGATCAGGCCCATGCTGGAAACGGGTATAAATATGTGTAGAAGGTAAAATATATGGGTGAGCTTGTGAATCCGGGCGATTACTCAATCGCGTGTGTGATTCTCCGTATAATTACTCAGATAACGGGGGAAAATTCACACACCAATTTTATGGATATTGGGAAGATTTTTGCTTCGAGTATGACCAAATTCTATGGTCATCTTAGAAATTAAGACGAAAGGCGCTTGAGTCCTTCAACTTTGGCAAAAAGTTCGGTAACGGAATTCACATTCATTTTTAACAAGATTTTTGCCCGGTGATTCTCTACCGTGCGGGGGCTGATCCCCAAATCATTAGCTACTTTTTTGCTGGTCTCTCCGCCAACAATTCGATCAAAAATTTGGCGTTCTCGACCGGTTAATGTCTCAACCTGATTCCGGACAACCGACTGAGACTTTTGTGTTTGCCAAGAGGCAATATCCATCTCGACACATTTTTGAACACGGTCAAGAAACTCCTGATCATTCAACGGCTTCTCGAAAACATCCACGGCACCTTGCTTTAAGGCATCGACAGTCATTCGCACGGTTCCGTATGCCGTAATGATGACAACAGGGATAGAATTATCTCGCTCCCGCAGCTTCATCAAAACGTCAATCCCGCTCATCTCCGGCAGTCGAAGATCAAGTATCGCGCAGCCCGGTATGTCGTGTTTACAAATCTCAAGAAAATCCTGCGGGTGACTGCTGGATACGACATCAAGGCCAACAGACTCCAATAAATAATGTAAGGATTCCCGCGAGACTTCGTCGTCATCTAACAAATATATTTTGGCATCATTCGGCATGAACGACCGCGCTTTCAGCTGAAGGCAAAGTAAATTGGATTGTGGTGCCAACGGGTTCACTCTCTTCCAGCGATATGCTTCCCCCGTGTTTCTCAATTATGATACGGCTTATCGCGAGCCCCATGCCTAAACCGAGTGGTTTTGTTGAACTAAACGGCTCAAACAAATCGTCCCTCATGTCCAGAGAAACACCCCTTCCTGTATCCGTAAAACTGACATGAACAATATCCTGGTCGTCTAAGAATGTGCGAACAGAAAGTTTGCGATCTACTACGGCATCATCCTCGATCGCTTCGATACCGTTTTGGGCCAAATTAATAATAGCTTGTTCGATCTCTATCGGAATTACGGATGATGGAAGAGGCTGCGCATTAAGATCCAGGTCCAGCTTGACCCGCCGTTCATTCAATTGAGGCTCTAGCAGCTTGGCAGCTTTGGTCACGATTTGGTTGATGTCTTCCAACGATTCCTCTGTTTCCACGCCGCGAATGTAGTCTCGAATGTTACGAAGAATGGTTGCTGCGCGTTCTGCTTCGTTGCAGATTTGCTCAAACGTGTGCTTCAGATGGCTTGGACTCGATGTGTTGGAGTCGAGCCTGCGCAAAGTCCCCCGACCATAATTCATGATTGAACCAAGGCGCTGATTGAGTTGATGCGACAATGCCGCCGCCATGACAGAAACCGTATTGGTGCGCAAAACTTGCTCCAGTTGAGACAGGTGTTGCCTTTTCTGCCGCTCACTATCCTTAAGCGCTTCCTCTGCGCGTCTGCGGACATTATTTTCTTCTTCGACCCGCCTCTCTTTTTCAATTAATTGATCGGCCATGGAATCGAAGGCCATGGTCAATACGCCAAGTTCATCACGTCGCCCAGTGTCACCAATTCTGGCGCCGGAGTCACCGTTGGCCAAGCGTTGAATGGCTTTAGTCGTATTGACGAGCGGACTGGAAATGCTATTGCCGATCAACCATGTCGATAGACCACCAATAATTAAAGCAATAACGGTGAAGGCTCCAATCACCCAATAGGTGGTTTCAGTGGTCTTCAAATTGGCAATTTGGCGAACCTCCATCAAATTACGTTCCTCTTGTTCGAAGTCGGCCATGACTTTACGAAATTGGTCAAAATATCGCTTGCCTCGGGCTTTTCCAATTAGGTCAGCCATATCATCCATGGTCTTGGCATTGCCGATAGCACGGCGCAGTTTGATCGACGGCTCGCTGACTTCCTTTTGCCAGTCCTTAATTGTTTCTGCGGAATTTTTTAGCCGACGCACTTGGGCCGGGGTGTCTTTGACGCGGTTGGTCAAGTTATCGATGCCGCGATAGAATTTAGTAACCCCGCTATTGTATGGCTCAAGAAAGTTCTCCTTCCCTGCGAGCAAATAGCCGCGCATGCCGGTTTCCATGTCCACGGCGAAGTTTAATAATCCATGCGCGGCGAGCAGAACCTCAAGGGTATGATGAACCCGGGCCGAAGCTTGATTGACTTTCTCGAAATTTTCGTTCGCCCGCTCGCGTGTATTGATCGAATGGTTACGACGAATTTCCAACAGTTTGAGTTCTTGATCGATGAAGGCTGCGATCTGGCTACGGAACTTATCGAAGAATATCTTGCCGTTGGCTTCGCCGACCAATTTGGCCATATCATTCATAGTTTTACCGTCGCCAATATCGCGGCGCAGACCTATGGTCGTTTCGGTGACGTTTTTCTGCCATTCCTTAAGGATCGTCCGAACCTGATCCAACCGTTTGACCTGAATCGGGTTGTCGTTAACGACCTTCTTCAGCGCCGCGATCCCAACGTATGTTTTTTTCTCGCCTTCGAGATAGGGAGCCAGAAACCCTTCCTGGCCAGCCAGCAAATAGCCGCGCATGCCGGTTTCCATATCCACTGCGGAACGGGTAATCGCCGACGCCTCACTTAAAACCTCATGGGTATGATCAACTGCTTTTTCAGTCTCAAGGATGGAGCCGATGCTGTTGATCACAACCCCGACCAAAATGAGCATAAGAGCCATTGGTGGGCAAATTGCTAAGATAATCTTAGTTTTTGTCTTTAAATTCTGAAATTTCATTTTAATCTGCCCAGTCTTGGTGAGAAACATTCACACTGTCATTACCTGCGCGGCGACAACTGAGATCGGCAATATATAGCCAAGCTCAGAATGTCGCCACCGATGATAGTAGATTCCGATAATATAATGACCAATGGTTTTTTGGCTTGGCGGAGGATAACGCGTTACCGCGCATCTTTGTGCACACCTCCTAAAAACCAACAGCCTTTTCGCGATCAAGCAACACACAAAAAACAGAGCGTGCAAAAATATATGAATAGGCAAAATCAGCGACGTACAAACCACTGTTATGTCTCTTAAACAATTGGCTCAACTTGACCATAGCCTATTTAGTAACGACTTGATTTTCTTTTTTGCATTCAACTTCAGATAGGCTTAGCATAATTTTACCCGCGAAGGATAAAGGGTTTCTTTGTATAGGAAGAGACCATGACAACCAGGACGGTAATTACTATATTTGCTCTTGTTCTCGTTTCGGCTTGCGCGATCCCGGACGTTGATATCTCGCGGCCAGGATTCAACGATATCCAATACACTGAAGACTTGGACACGTGCCGTGGTGGCAACTTTCTTGAAGCTGCCGGTAAGACGTTCCGCCTCGGCTTTGCCGGGGCTTTTGCTGGCGCTGCGGAGGGTGCGGTGAACGGAGCAATATGGGGCGGTTCGGAAGAAGGGGCGATAATCGGTGCGGGTGTAGGTGGCTTTGTTGGAATTGGAATCGGCACCTTTTCAGCCGTGAAAGAAGAAGGTGAAAAGGTTAGCGACTGTCTGCGTGGTAAGGGGTATGCACTGCGCAATGGGTAGCGGACAAAAATCTCAGGTACGTCTGCTATGAGATGACAAGGGCAGAGCGGGCGCTGGCCATTTCATTTTCTTTGCATCGATCAGCCAATCGCGGTCGGCAGCCAGTCTTGCTAGGAAAATCGAATTGGCCTAATCTCGTGCCTCGATTACCGTACATCCTGGGCAAGCCGGATTAGACCCGGGCTAAACTGGGATTCCATTCAGTCCGATTGGATATTCGTCCAAAGAAGATCACACGTGAATTTGAAAGAGGAGATAAACCGATGCCGGTCTATAAGGCTCAAGACATGCAGGCGACCCCAGACGTTAAGAACCCGAGCGTCATGATGATGCAGTTTGGCGGCGAACTCATTAAGGTTGGCATCGTAACTTACGTGGGCGACGAAGTGCCGCCGCCGCACTCCCACCCTAATGATGAGCAGTGGATTTACTTTCTCGAAGGTCGCATCGCCCATCTGCTCGGCGACGAAATCTTCACCGTCGGTCCCGGAGATCTCGTTCACATCCCACGGAACACCGTCCACGGCATACGAATCCTCGAAAGTCCCTGCCGCTTCTTTTCGTGCAAGAGCCCGGCCGGTTCGGGAGGTCTAAGCGAGGATTATGTCGCTGTGCCCAATGTCGAGGAACTCAAGCAGCGCCTGGCTGAGGTTTCGTAGGGGATCAAGCCTGACGTGCCTCAGAGCCTCGTCCTTGTTCAGGCCATCCTCTACATCACGGACCGCTTGTCTGCCGATACAAATAGGCTGCGGGGTTAGCTCATTTCGGCAGGAGAAATGGCGTAATCTGAGGCAGATCCGCTTGATATAATTTCTGGTTAGTATTGTATGTAATATTTTTACAATGTATGGACATTTATGGCGGGCATCTTATTATGAACACGATTATGACTTCGTATGCAGAAGTTCACCTTTGTGCTAAGTGATCGAATTCGTAATGGAGATGGAAGAAGAAACCCGTCTCGACAGTGAATGAAAATTAATCAACGGGAGGAAAAATTGAAGAATTATATACGTAGCGGAGTTCTTGTCGCCGTCGCTGGCGCATTCTTGGCGGTCACCGCAGGTGCTGCTAAGGCCGAATATCCTGATAAACCCATCACGTTTATCGTTCCTTATTCTCCGGGCGGTGGTTCCGATCAGCAGGCGCGTCGTCTCGTGCCCGGTCTGGAAAAAGCACTCGGCGTCAAGATTCGGATCGTCTACAAAACTGGCGGCGGTGGTGCTGTTGGTTTCAACGAACTTTGGCGCTCGAAAAACGACGGCTACACCATCAGTAACGTGGTCGTTCCCAACATCGTCATCTCCTCCAGGGGCAAGGATGTCGGCTTCAAGCCCGATAAATTCGCCTATATCGGCATGACCGCCCGCGCGGTTGGTGCTGTCATGGTCACGAAGGACAGCCCGTTCAAAACCATTGAACAACTTGTGGCCGCCGCCAAGGCGACCCCAGGCAAGCTCACCGTCGCCGGTGTCGGCAGCACGGGTAGGGTGAACTGGGGCGATCTCGCCGAAGATCTCGGGATCAAACTGACCTACGTTCCAGTCTCGGGCGGTGTTGGTAAGATGATACCAATGCTGTTGGGCGGGCACGTCAATATCGGCATGACCGCGTCGAACCATGCCACCAGGCATGCCGCGAAGTTGAACACCTTGGTGCTCGCCGGGGCAGGCAAAGGCAGCGGCGTTCTCAGCGGTGTTCCGAATGAGCCGCGGTGGGGCTATTTGACGACCTGGGGCATCATGGCGCCTCCGGGTACGCCGGCTGATCGCGTGGCGAAACTTAACGCCGCGCTTAACAAGACGACCAAAGATCCCAAGGTGGCAAAAATCGTGACGGACAATGGTCTGCAGCAAGTGTGGCAGACCCCGGCCGAAGCTTTGGACTATGTCAAAGATTCTATGAAGAAATACGCAAATAAATAGAATCTTTCGAGGTTACGACTGCTCTCGCATCGTAAATTTCGATGCGAGAGCAGCCTTTTTGTATGGGCATAAAATCGAGAATCTCCCCAATCTTTTACCACCCGCCGGCTCGCGAGGGCGAAAACCCGTTGGAGCTGCACAGATAACAAAAATGACAATTATGTTAGGAATATTTCAGTGATCGAAGGACTAATGCAGGCGATCCAGCCGGAATACATGTTTTGGCTCACCGTGGGAGTCATGATTGGCATGGTGGTCGGCACGCTTCCGGGGCTCACTGCCACCATGGGCACAGCCTTACTCGTCCCCTTCACCTTCGCCCTGGAACCCGGCCAGGGCATGGCCATGTTGGGTGGCCTTTATGTTTGCGCGATGTTTTCTGACGCCATACCTGCATGTCTTGTAAATACGCCTGGAACACCGGCGGCGATGGCCACCGCCTTCGACGGCCACCCCATGACCCTACAGGGACGCGGACAAGAAGCAATCGTTGCATCTTGCTTCAGTTCGGCGCTCGGGACTCTCTTTGGTGCCGGATGTTACCTGTTGCTCGCGTGGCCGATGATCGAGATTGCGCTTAAATTCGGCCCGCCCGAGTTTTTCTGGCTGGGGGTTTTCGCCCTGACAATTATCGGTAGCCTGGCCGGCGACTCTATTTTGAAGGGTCTCGCCGGCGGCGCGATCGGCCTGCTGATAAGTAGTGTCGGGATCAGTCATGGCAATGAACTGGCGCGCTTCACCTTTGGCATTCCGGAGTTACGTGGCGGCGTGTCCCTCGTTGCAGGGCTGATCGGCGTGTTTGCTGTGCCGCAGGTTCTGTCGATGGTCGGCGATCTGCGCAAAAAAGACTTTATCGCCGAATACAAACCCAAGTCTGGTGTGGCCATGAAGACGATTCGGGAAGTGCTCTCCGAACCGGTGCACTTCGTGCGCTCGGCAGCGATCGGAAGCTTCGTCGGAATCCTGCCTGGTGCCGGTAGCCCTATCGCCGCAATCGTCTCATATAACGAGGCGGTGCGTTGGAGTAAGGATAGTAGCCAATTCGGCAAGGGAGACGTGCGCGGCGTGACCGCGTCGGAGATCGCCAATAATGCCGCGGCTCCAGCGTCGATGATCCCGTTGGTGACACTGGGTGTCCCCGGCTCATCGCCTGCCGCAGTCATTGCCGGCGCCCTCATGCTACGCGGCTTGAACCCCGGCCCGGAACTTTTCCAGACCAACGCAACGTTGATCTATTCCTTTGGTTGGTCGTTGATGGCGGCTGGGATTGTAACCTTCATCCTTGGCACCATATTTGCGCCGGTACTGGTTCGAATAATCCGCATCCCCTTGCGGCTTTTGGCGCCCCTGATCATGCTGTTGGCCATGATCGGATCCTATGCGATCCGAAACAATATCTTCGATGTGTACATGATGCTTGGGATTGGGGTGTTCGTTTTCCTGGTCAAGCGACTGGGCTTCCATCCCGGACCGATCGGTCTTGGCTTGATTCTGGGTCCCATCATTGAACCTTCACTTATACAAGCAATGTACATCGCCGATGCAACTTCAGTCGCCAATGTCTTCTTCACCGGTACGATCAACATCATCCTCATTACCATCACGGTTCTCTCGATTTCCCTGGTGGTATGGTCACGATGGAAGGATCAGGCGGCCGAGCGCGCGAGCGCAGCGGCCGAGGGCAAATCTGGGGGTCGACCGGCGACCGCAGAAGAGACAGAGTAGGAAGCATCATGCAAAGATTATTAGACCGAGACCTCCTGACCGCGTTGGTCATGTTCTGCATCGGTGCCATATTTTGGGTCGATCCCGGCGCTAATGCAAAGGATTGGATATTTCCCCGTCTGGCCACCTACCTTGCCCTGGGGATAGCCGTGGCGTTGACCGCAAAGGTTATTTTCGCGGCAATTAAGAAACGCCTTCCGGATGTTGTTCGTCTGGCCCGGGAAGACCGGCTGGCCCACTTCGACGTGCTCGTATTCTGTTTGATCGTGCTTGCCTATATGTTCGTGATGTACGGCCTTGGGTTCTGGCTGGCCAGCGTTTTGATGACGTCAGCGGCATCACTCTATCTGACCCTGGAAAAAACGCGCCGCAACATAAAGCTTGCGGTGGTCGTGCCTATTTGTGCCTGCATCGTGGCTTATTTCGTCTTCCTGCACGTGTTCTACGTGCCGTTTCCGGAAGCGACCTGGTGGCCGGGCTTTATGTAATCCTCGCGGCGCTTGTCCGGTTTGCATTCAGTAGATTTTGTATTTCTTGCCTGGATCATCCGTCCAATAGGTCCGTCGCCCTTCAAATAACGCTGGGACATCGACATTGGATATTATATCCACGGGCACTTTGATTTGGGAGTAGCAAGAGTAGGGACTGGTATCGCGGGTAAAGAGGGTGACGTTGCCTTGTCTGCTTTTGATTGCTTCTTGTCCCGATAATTTGTGCATAAATTTTGTCTGAAAACCGTTATTAACCAACACCTTACGTGCCAACTATTGGCTCTAAATAAGTACGTACAAGTATAACAATGGCAGTATTGTATGTAGAGTTATTTGGCCGAGAAGAAACAGAAAATTGTTTATTAACAATTAGTTAGACGCCAAAAACAAAAAGTGCATAAGCGATATTATCCGCATGCAACCTCTTTGCATCTCGCGTAACCCGTTGATTTTTCTAAAAAATAATGGTGCCCAGGGGCGGCGTACAGCAAGTGTTTAATATCAACAACTTAACGGAAAGTTAGACACTTCTATTTCCCATAGTGTTCCATAGTATTCCAGCGAAGTGTCTAACCTTACCGTTGGAAAACTTTAGCCGTTAACAGCGTCCTTCAGACCTTTACCTGCCTTAAATTTAGCAGCTTTCGAAGCCGCGATTTGAATTGTCTCACCAGTGCTAGGATTTCGACCTTCTCTCGCCGCACGATCGGCAACACTGAATGTGCCAAAGCCAACCAGTTGGATGCTTTCACCGGACTTTAAAGCGTTGGTAATGGTGGCAAAGGTGGCATCGACAGCTTTTGTTGCGTCAGAATTCGAGATATCGGTGGCTTCCGCGACAGCGGTGGCAAGATCAGATTTGTTCATGATGGTTCCTTTTGGAGTTAACTAATTGGATGGCTTATATAACGAGACCTTCTAAGGAGGTCCAGAGCTACGATTTAACCTCTGAATCGTCCGAGAGGATCGCTTTGACCTCGCGCCAAACTGACAACCCGTAATTGTCACCTTCTAATTGTGCTGTTTGGGTTCCCTCAGATACAATTTTACGAGCAGCCTCCAGACCGTTCTCTTGAACTAGGTTTTTGGCTATTTCTTCGGGATCATCTCGCACCTTAATTTCTCCGCCTAAAATTCTAAGGTCAATTAAGATTACACCCGTACAAGCATTTTCAAAAACGACAAATTTGATTTGCATCAATGAGATATTGTGAAAAACCTCTATAATCGTCTCATAGCCAAAGTGCTGCCAATCTCCCCCTTGGCAGCATCCCCCTGTTAACCTTGCCGGTCCCTAAATGGGGCCGGTTTCTTTTTATTCTCTATTTGAACCAAAGCGGATGGGGTGGATGGCTCCCGCCCACGGCATCAAAGTGCCAATATGGGAGTTGTTGATAACAATCCCGAGCCAAAGGAGCCACCCGGATGAATATTACCACTGTCGGCCTTGATCTGGCCAAAAATGTAT
>JABJKH010000045.1 GCA_018660465.1 Rhodospirillaceae bacterium | reverse complement strand
AGCGTTTAAAAAAGCTTGAGGCCCGGATGCTGGCAACACCGGGCCAGCAGATATCCCTGACCGATCCTGATTCTCGTTCGATGGCGACGAGTGGCCGTGGCAGCGGCATGGTCGCTTATAATGTACAGTCTGCCGTGGATATTAAACATCATCTTATCGTCGCCCATGAAGTGACCAATTCGGGTTCTGATCGTTCCCAGCTCTCTACCATGGCAAAGCAGGCAAAGGCCGCAATCAAAACAGATACGCTGGAGGTTGTTGCCGACCGAGGTTACTTCAAGAGCGAAGAAATTCTGGCCTGTGATAAAGCCGACATTACAGTCACGCTTCCTAAACCACAGACATCGAGCGGCAAAGCCAGGGGGCGATTTGTCAAACAGGACTTTCGGTACGTCACTGAAGACGATGTCTATCTTTGCCCGGCGGATGAGCGCTTGGTCTATCATGCTACAAATCAGGAAAGAGGGCTGACCTTGCGCCGCTATTGGAGCAAGGCCTGTCCGACCTGCACCATCAAAGATCAATGCACCACAGGAAAGGAACGCCGGATTCCGCGCTGGGAACACGAACATGTTCTTGAGGATGTGCAGTATCGGCTCGATGAACATCCGGAGAAAATGCGCCAGCGGCGTGAAACGGTTGAGCATCCCTTCGGCACCATCAAATCCTGGATGGGCTATACGCACTTCCAGATGAAGACCTTAAAACGGGTCGGCACGGAAATGGCTTTGCACGTGCTCGCCTACAATCTAAAGCGCGTCATGAACATCATCGGCATCCGCCCGCTGATAGCGGCAATGAAGGCCGCATGAGCGCTTGTTAGCTTTGAATTAGCCCCGTATCTGGCTGAAAGCCGTATATAAACGCAAATTCCCGTGCCTCAGCCCTCGTAAGACCAACAAACCGATAAATCCAAAATCTGAGCCTCAAAAGGTATCGCCAGATTACATAGCTTAAATGGGGAACGTTTTTACACAGCCTGGGTCACCAGCAGACCTAATCACCTGCCTCAAATGATGTTCGCTTTACCCTCTAAAACCGGAAGTCGATTTCGGCAAATTGAATTTTGCGCCATTAATGTCTGCTCTACCCCCTGTAAGCAGACGTAAAATGGAGTTTGCGGTGACTACCGCTAATTGCCAAAAACGGACATGGTAATGCCATTTATTATCACCACTAATTACTCTGACAGCGTCCCCGTTCGAACCGGATTTTCTATTTGATAATGATTTCTGGACCCAGGAACGTGTTAGGCAGAAACGTCGAGAGCCAGGGAACGTAGGTCACCATGATTAGGAAGATGAACAGCACACCGAGGAATGGCAGTGCCGCGTGGACAACCCGCATCATAGGCATCCCAGCGACCCCGGATGTCACAAACAAGTTGAGGCCGACCGGCGGTGTAATCATACCAATCTCCATGTTAACAACCATGATGATGCCGAGATGGATTGGATCAATACCAAGTTTCATGGCAATGGGGAAGACTAGTGGGGCAACAATAACCAGAAGGCCCGATGGCTCCATGAATTGGCCGCCAATCAGCAAAATGACATTCACGATGACCAAGAACATCACCGACCCAAGTCCTGCAGACAACATCGCATTGGCCACTTGCTGCGGTATCTGCTCGTCGGTCAAGACGTGCTTCAGGATCAGCGCATTGGCGATCACGAACAATAACGTGATCGTAAGCTTGCCGGCGTCAAACAGTGTCTTCTGAGTATCCGGGTGGAATAGGGATGTGATTATACACCAGGGGTTCTTAATAAAACTGACGCCCTCTTTCGCTAGCGGTCCCATGTCCCGATAGACGAAGGTCGCGATGATAAACGAATAGACGGCGGCCACTGCGGCGGCTTCTGTTGGGGTAAATATACCGCCATAGATGCCGCCGAGAATGATGACGATTAGAAACAAGCCCCAGCCAGCTTCCCGACCGGATTCGAATATTTCAGCCCACCCTTTCCATTCTCCTTTCGGCAAATTTTTAACCTTCGCCATAATGTAAATAGCAATCATCAGCATAGTTCCGGCAATTATCCCCGGGATTACACCGGCAAGGAACATGCGTCCGACTGAAACTTCGACAGCCGCAGCATACACAACCATGACAATCGACGGGGGGATCAAGATGCCGAGAGTACCGGCGTTACAGATGACACCGGCGGCAAATTCTTTCGTGTATCCGACCTGACGCATGCCGACGATCACGATCGAACCGATCGCGACAACCGTGGCCGGTGATGAGCCAGAAAGAGCCGCAAACAGCATGCACGCGAAGACACCGGCGATTGCCAAGCCGCCTGGTAAGTGCCCGACACAGGCAATGGAAAAACGAATAATTCTTTGCGCCACCCCGCCGGTGGTCATAAACGCCGAAGCGAGAATGAAGAACGGAATTGCTAGAAGCGTGTAGTGTCCCTCAAATGCGGAGAAGAGGGTTTGCGCGACTGACGCAAGCGAACTGTCGGAGAACCAGAGCAGGAACAAAACCGAAGACATCCCAAGCCCAACGGCGATGGGTACGCCGATCATCAAGAGGACGATGACCATCCCAAAGAGCAATGCAACTTCCATTATCCTGCCTCCTCAATTTTCTCGCGGGCACTCTCGATCTCTTCTTCAACTTCATGGCTGGCAACGATACGGTCCGTCTTTCCAGTCCAGATCTGATAAGCGGCTTGGCAGCACCGGTAGAGCATCAATGCCATCGAAAGAGGAAGTATTGAATATGGAAGTAGGCGTGGAATTTTCTCGTACGTCTCGCCGTTATTAAAAACGGTCTCCATCCATCCCAACAATCCAATCATTGGGATATCGTTGACCTCATACCAGCCTTTGCCGCGAAATTTTTCCTCGAACCCGAGGGGGAACCATCGCCCTTCCGTGGCTGGTAGGTTGGCGAAGTTCGCCCAGTAATCCCAAGCCCCCTTAAACATCAGAAAGAAGAAGGCGATACAAATTGCGGCCGAGCACAAGCCCATAAATCTTCGCGGTTGAGGCGGCAGAATATTGATTAAAATATCAACGCCAAGATGGGAGCCCTTTTTTACGGCATAGGAAGCACCCAACAAAACCAGCCACGCAAACAAAAAGACGGTGATCTCAAGTGCCCAAAGAATGTTCGCATTGAACCCGTAACGTGCAATGACGTTAGCGAATGTAATAATGGTCATGGCACCGAGAATGGCTGCGATAAATTTCTCCTCAATGGCGTCTGCAAGATCTCGGCGTTCCCTCATCGTACCCTCCTTAGTTAGCGACAAAATATTTGCCCGAACTGGTGGAGATGGGGCAGGCTTTAACTAACCTGCCCCATAACTATTTAGAAATTCGCGTTGATGGTTTGCGCGGCACCGATCATATCTGCGCCGACGTCCTTCTCGAATTGCTTCCAAACTGGCTTCATTGCCTTTACCCAGGACTCACGCTGTGCATCCGTCAATTTGAGAACCTTACCTCCGGACTCAATTATCGATTTTTTGTTTGCTTGATTGACCGCGTAGCTTTCGGCGTTCCGAACTTTCGTTACTTCACCTAAAATTTTAGTAAACTGGGTACGGATTTCTGGCTTCAAGCCCTCGAGCCAATCGACGCTGGTAACAACCAGGTAATCGATAATGCCATGGTTAGTCTCAGTGATGCCGTCCTGGACCTCAAAGAACTTCTTGCCGTAGATGTTTGACCAAGTATTTTCCTGGCCGTCCACGACTTTCTGTTGTAGCGCACCGTACACCTCGGAAAATGCCATCTTCTGAGGGGACCCACCAATCGCTCTCATTTGGGCGACCAACACGTCCGACGACATGACACGAAACTTGAGCCCATTCGCATCGGAAGGCGTGCGCAACGGCTTATTAGCCGACATCTGCTTCATGCCATTGTGCCAGAAGGTCAACCCCTGTAAACCACGTTTTTTCATGCTGTCCATAAGAGCATGACCGGTTGGAGAAGCCTGGAAGGCTTCCACCGCTTCGATGTTCTTGAACATGAATGGTAGATCGAAAATTCTAAACTTCTTGGTTAATTTTTCGAACTTCGACAAAGATGGTGCCGCCAATTGAACATCACCGTTTAAGAGTGCTTCCAACACTTTGTTATCATTGTAAAGCGTTGAATTGGGAAATACTTCCATGCAAGCCTTACCGTTCATTTCCGCGTTGACTCGCTTTTGCAGTAAAGATGCGGCAATTCCTTTGGGATGCTTGTCTGTGTTCGTCACATGGCTAAATTTTATGACGATTTCGCCTTGATCACAGGCGGCATTCGCCTGCGCTGCACCAAAAGTTAAAGCTAAAGCGGCTGCTGCCGACACTAGGGTTTTCATAGTTGCCTCCAATTTCTTAGGTTTAATACCGCTGCGTCTCCCAAGAGGGCTCACGACGAAGCATGTACTGTGTTTGCTACTGTAACGACAGTCTCAGCAAAAATTAGTCGTCATAACTATTCAGTTTTTCCGATTAATACTTCTGCATTATTCTGTGATAATGAATATAGAATGCATTTCAGATTGAGGTAGAAAAGATGTTTGAAGGATTTATAGAAGAGACTGTAGAAGGTGCAGGAGCGTCCATATTCGTTAGGCGGGCAGGTGCGAAAGACTTGCCGCCACTCGTTCTACTGCATGGATACCCACAAACGTCTGCCATGTGGCATGGTGTCGCTCCTATCCTTGCAAAAAAATATCAAGTTGTGTGTCCAGATCTGCGTGGTTACGGGCATTCGACCAAGCCTGCATCCGATGAAAAACACTCGGCCTACTCTAAAAGGGCCATGGCAGCCGATATTGTTACCGTCATGGAAAACCTTGGACATAAGAGTTTTTTCATTGGCGCCCATGATCGCGGCGCCAGAGTAGCGCATCGGCTGGGATTGGATCACTCGGACCGGGTGCGGGCTATGACATTACTAGATATTGCTCCGACACGCGAAATGTACGCTCAGACCTCAGCCGCTTTCGCAACTTCCTACTGGCATTGGTTTTTCTTGATACAAGCAGCGCCATTGCCGGAACGCATCATCGGGAAAGACCCAAGCGAGTTTTGGAAACGT
>JABJKH010000044.1 GCA_018660465.1 Rhodospirillaceae bacterium | reverse complement strand
CTTGATTGCCTTGGCTGCACCCGTCTGACGTGTCTGCGATTTCTGTCTCATCTTCGTTCCCTTCGGTCACTACGATGAGCTAAAAATCCTCTCTTATGCAATCCCGCTAATTTGTTCCATAGGCGCTGACGTTAGACAATTCGGACTGGCCCAGCAATCGGATTTGAGTGTTGCGGAGGTTGCCCCTCATACTCACGGCCATGAGGGGCACGACCATGACAGCGGCACTCACGAACATGCCGGAAATCACAGTGGAATTCAAACTCATTCGATCACCACGGATCAACGCATCAACTGGCAGCGCTTGCGATATTTTCTCGAAACGGTTTTCTCGCTTCGCGGCGCTTCGTTTTTACGAATAAAAGGGATCGTCTGGCTCGACACTGCAGACGAAGCAATTGTCATTCAGGGTGTCGGCAATACATTTAGCGACCTGAGATCAGTGGGCCGAGACGTTGATGATACGGAAATCACGCGCCTTGTTTTCATTTACGAGGGCTTGAATGGCGACGCGATTGAGCAATCGTTCAGAGCCATGGTGCTGAACGACAACGTCCGTTAGGTCCCTCTTTCAGCCGCAAACGCCGTCGCCCCGTCTAAAATAAAGTTCTTAATGTTGGCGACAACCATGATGTCTTCGCGCATCAGTCGACCGGCTGCATGAATTTTATCGATGGCTCCATCAGCAACCTTCATGACATTCGGGTGTTTGTTCTCCCCCGCATACCCAAGGTCCTGAGCAAAATCGGCAGGGCCAAACATCAAATAATCAATACCCTCGACGGAAAGAATATCATCCAGGTTATCGATGGCACTCTGGCTTTCCATCATCGCGCCGACGATGACGCTTTCGTCGCACTTCTTCATAAAAGCCGGCAAGTCGTCGATACCACTCATGTAATTTGCACCCCGGCCGCCGCCGAAAGATCGCCGTCCGAGAGGACCAAACCGAGTTGCGCTAACCAATTGCAGGGCATCTTCCTTGCTCGCTATATGCGGCCCGATGATGCCACGAATGCCTCTGTCTAAAAATTGAGTGATGGTGCCGTCGGTAATATCCGGAACCCGTGCAATCGGTGTGAGGCCAACGAGGTCTGCCGCCCGACATATGTTCTCAATAGATGGCATATCGAACACGCCATGTTCGGCATCGATGAAAACAAAATCCAACCCCGCAGGTTCCAACATATCGACAATTTCCGGCGACGGAACGGTTAGCCGCACGCCGTAGGCTTTCGTGCCATTCTTGATGGCATCCTTAATGGAATTCTTAAAGATCATTATTTCCGAACCCCGTTTTACATATGCGAATACATGGGTTGACCCGCGACCGGCATCTCGGCCACCAGAATTTTTCCATGGCCATCAAGAATGTACATGGTTTTATTATCAGGCCCGCCATAGGCGATGTTGGTCAGCTTTTCACTAGTGCAGGTTTCAATCCTGTAGATCGGCAAGCCGGTTTTACTAAAGACCCAAACTACGCCCATGTTAGTTTGCACGCAGACAACATTTCCATCTACGTCCATCGCCATGCCATCCGGTGTACCGAACCCTTGCATGACGGAGAACGTTCCAACCCGGGACGGCGGACGCGCATCATGAAGCGGTTGCCACCAGATCGTATTGGAACGCGACCCCACATAGAGTGTCTTTTCATTGGGACTCAGAACCAAACCATTGGGTCCAGGAAGGGTCTCAATCAAGGCCTCTAACTTTCCATCCGTGGTATAGCGATACACCCGTCCGCTCGGGTCATGCAGCCCCGTTTTTCCTTGGTCGGTAAAGTACAGATCACCATTGCTGGCAAAGACAAGATCATTCGGGCCCTTAAAATTCTCTGCTGGTCTAAAATCTAAGAACGGCGTCACTTCTGCTGTCTTAGGGTCCAGCACCATAATGCCATGATGAAAATCGGCGATAAACATGCGGCCATCTTTGTGGGTCTTCATGCCATTGGGTTCGCCTTCATATTGGGCGAAAAGATCAATTTCCCCCTTGGGCGTCATGCGGAAAATGCGGCCATAAGGGACATCCACGAAGAACAAATTTCCCTCCGTATCGAAGGTCGGCCCCTCTAAATAAAAATCAACACCAACGGCAACACGTGCATAATACTGTGTCTCCTTTCCCGGATGGGAACCGGATAGAGAATACTTTTCCGGCATCGTTGCGAAGACTTCGGTTTTAATGGCTTGTGGTGGGTCATAGGGGCCCATGATTCTTCTCCTTTAAACAGCTAGACCTATTTCACAAGGTCCAATTTTTTGAGCTTATCTTAATAAAGCTTACGCTCGTATTCTGGCAAGGCAATCGAATTTTTTACTTGTAACATTTGCTTATCGGTACGAGCGTGTGTCGCATATAACTGCCAATGATCGGCGGACAAAAAATTTTAGGGGAATAAAAATGGCTACCAAACGTCCAGAAGAGGCCAAGAATTTTCGTCTGTTGGGGCACGACCCGAGTGCCGCTTGGGGCGGTGGCAGTCTTGTACAGATCGTTGACGGGTATGCGTATGTCGGGGCGATTGGAAGTTCGAACCTTGGGGGCCAAGATGGCTTCACCATTCATGATGTTTCGGACCCAACCAAGCCCCGCAAAGTCGGTGAAGTGAAAGCACCCCCGGGCGTGCAAATGCATAAAGTACGGGTCGTTGAGGATAATTTCCTTTACGTCAATGCGGAAGCCAGGCCCGGCGATAAAGGCAAAGACGCGCGCGCCGGATTTTTTATATTTGATATCAGCAATCGGGCGGAACCACGCCAGGTTGGGTTTTACGATATGCCGGGCAGCGGTCCCCATCGCTTCGGCGTCGATAACGAGCGCAAGCTTGCCTTCTTTCCAAATGATGCGGATGGCTGGGATAAGCGCGTCATCTGGACCCTCGACATCAAGGACCCCCTAAAACCAGAAGTCGTTAGCATTTGGGGGCTGCCAATTCAGAAAGCTGAAGGCAAGGGAGCAAGCGGTGATCCGATGCCAGCAACCACAACTTGCACGCTGCACGGCCCGCCGGTCATTCGCGGCAATCGGATGTATGCGGGATTTTGGGGCGGCGGCATGGCGATCATTGACTGCACTGACTTGTCGAACATGGAATTGGTCAGTCATTTACGGTGGAGCCCGCCGTTTGTCGGCTGCACGCACACCGTGTGGCCGGTCGGCGACCGACCTTATCTTGTGGTGGCCGACGAAGGACGCGCGGCAGAGAATTTCTGGGACAGCCAGTTCATGTGGGTTATCGATATCCGCGAGGAACGTAACCCGATGCCAGTTGCAACATTCTTTCCGGATCGGGAAAAGTATTTTCATACCGGCGGCAGGTTTGGCGCGCACAATCTCCTTGAAAATATTCCAAGCGAAGGACCTTGGGCAAACACGGTTTTTCTCACCTACTTTAATGCTGGATTGCGGGCGGTAGATGTCAGCGATCCGTTGGTCCCGAAAGAAGTCGGCTGCTATGTACCCGAACTACCAGATGGTCAGGAAGCCATACAATCCAATGATGTCGGCGCCGACGAGCATGGGCGAATTTATCTCATTGATCGTTGGGGCGCCGGCATGCACATCCTGGAATACACAGGCTAGTACGAAAGAATAATGCTCAAT
>JABJKH010000043.1 GCA_018660465.1 Rhodospirillaceae bacterium | reverse complement strand
CCTGCGCTGCAATTGTTCACCGAAGCAGGTATCGCCGGTAAAGTTGTTATGGTGCCTTATAAAGGTGGCGGACCTTCCCTGCGGGGCTTCCTCGCTGGCGAAGCGGACTTTACTTTCCAATTCAAGTCCACCATCAAAGCCCAAGGCAAGAAAGTTCGCGTTCTCATTAGTGCTGGTAAAAAATCTCAATTCCCGCCTGCACCGACGTTTGGCGATCTCGGCTATAGCACAGACCTCGGTCTGATGCGCCGTATCATTATGGCACCGCGCGGCATTCCTGCTGATCGTTTAGCCAAACTGCGAACGGCTCTGAAAAAAATTCAGAACTTCAAAACCTACAAGAAACTGATCAAGGTCATCGGTGAAGAAAGAGACTTCATTGACGGTCCGGATTACGAAGTCCTGCGCCCGAAACAAAGTGCAGGCTTTGAAAAATTGGTTAAGAGCCTGATGGGCAAGTAACCAACTCTACCTCTTAAGAATCAGCGCCCTTGGTTATGCCGGGGGCGCTTTTTTTTGCAAAATTTCCGACTTGAACAGCTGTATTGGACTGTCATTATAAGCCCAATCAAAATTCCAAGCTGAACACACGAGGAGACGCAAAAATGGGGCAAGACTATAAAACAGAAATTCGCGACGGCATGGCCATCGATTGGGACGTTCCGATTGAGTTGGAAGAAGGCTTGGTACTTCGGTGTGACGTCTTCCGTCCCATAAAAGAAGGTCAATACGGCGTTCTCTTGTCCTACGGCCCCTACGGCAAATACCTCGCCTTTCAAGACGGCTATGTCAGTGCCTGGGACCGAATGGCGGAAAATCACCCGGACGTAACTCAAGGCTCGACCAATAAATATCAAAGCTGGGAAGTCGCTGACCCGGAAAAATGGGTTCCCCATGACTACGTCATTGTTCGTGTAGATTCACGCGGCTGCGGACGATCCCCGGGCTATGTGGAAGTTTGGTCCCCGACTGAAGCACAAGACCTGTATGAATGCGTTGAATGGGCAGCGGAACAATCCTGGTCAAATGGCAAAATCGGCATCAGCGGCATATCTTACTACGCCATGAACCAATGGCAGGTGGCGAGCCTTAACCCGCCTCACCTGACCGCCATGTGCTCGTGGGAGGGTGCTGCAGACTTCTACCGCGACGGCAGCCACCATGGCGGCATTCTGTGTACGTTTATGAAGAACTGGTACGACATGCAGGTCTCCAGTGTTCAGCACGGCCTAGGTTCGAAAGGATATAAATCCCGGTTTAACGGGGAATGGGTTTCGGGTCCTTTGGAATTAACCTCAGAAGAATTACAGGCCAACCGCGAAGACTTGGGCGCATCTGTCCTGGCGCATCCGATGAACGACGAATACTGGCAATCCCGCATGCCCGATTGGTCTAAAGTTACCGTGCCGTTCCTTTCAACCGCCAATTGGGGCGGGCAAGGCCTCCACCCACGGGGAAATTTTGAAGCCTTCACCCAAGCTGCCGGAGAGGAAAAATGGTTGGAATCTCACGGGATCGAGCACTGGACTGAATATTACACCGACTACGGACGGGAAATTCAGAAGCTGTTTTTTGATTACTATCTGAAGGGCGAAGACAACGGCTGGAAAGATCGGCCTCGGGTTCAATTGCAAGTCCGCCACGTTGATAAATTCGTCGAACGGTATGAAGAAGACTGGCCCATTCCCCGTACAGAATGGAAGAAATTATACTTACAACCGCAAGATCAAAGCCTTGGTGACACGCCTTCGGCGGAAACCACGACGGTTACCTATGGTGGCCTGTCTGACGGCGTAACCTTTGTTTCGCCGCCGCTGGATGAAGAAACTGAAATTACCGGTCCTTTAGCGTCCAAACTTTGGATTTCTTCGGCAAGCGAAGATGCGGATATGTTCCTGGTATTCCGGGTTCTTACACCGGACATGAAAGAAGTAGTGTTCCAAGGCGCGCTTGATCCCCATACGCCCGTCGCACAAGGGTGGCTGCGGGCATCACACCGCAAACTGGATACGGAAAAAACGCTGCCCTACCGGCCCTATCATACCCACGATGAAAAACAGCCACTTACACCTGGTGAAATTGTTGAACTGGATGTTGAAATCTGGCCGACAAGCATCGTCGTTCCGAAGGGCCATCGGATCGCGCTGAGTGTCCGTGGCCGGGACTATGTTTACCCCGGCGGGGCTGATCAGGGGCTTTCCAATATGAAAAATAAATTTACGGGAGTCGGCCCTTTCTTGCATGATGATGCCCAGGATCGTCCGCCGGAAATATTTGGCAGTGACGTAACGCTACATTTCGGTCAAGATAGGGCTCCTTACGTGTTGGTACCGATCATTCCCAAGTAGAATGGCGGATCGTGAGGCCCTGTTAAGGAAATAAATCATAGCATACGAATAATTTTACTACTATTTTGTGTCGGCCACTTGATATTATAATTATTACAAATTCAGTCGGATATAGAGGTTAAGTACATGGCAAACGATTTGGCGACAGTAGATGGCCGTGAAGTGGGCGGTCTCCTGGATGAGCATCTAGAAGATTTTGTCACCTTCATGGTTGGCGATCAGATGTTCGGGACACCGATCTTAATGGTGCAAGATATTCTGATGTTGGAGAAAATTGAACCAATCCCGCTAGCCCCGCCAGAAGTCTTGGGCTCGATTAACCTTCGTGGTCGTATTGTTACCGTTGTTGATATTCGCCAGCGCTTGGGTATGCCAAAGTCCAAAGAAAATGATCAAGACCGGAAAATGATGGGCGTTACCATCGAACAGGAACACGATCTTTATACGCTGATGGTTGATAAAATCGGTGACGTCTTGAGCGTATCTACCGAAATGTTCGAAGGTAATCCCAGCACCTTAGACCCTGCATGGAGCGAATTTGCTCTCGGCGTCTATCGGCTAGAGGGGCAGCTTATGGTTGTTTTGGATGTGGATCGTTTGCTCGATATTAAGACTTAAGCACCATCGGTATGAGTCTAATATGTCCTACCTCTAGGGACCAAGTTTCATGATAATTTCATTTTGATCACGTAGCCGTTTGGCAAAAATTGTTAACAGCCGGAATACCACAGGATCAGTTGATTTCAGACGTGTCTTAAATGCTTTAGCGCTGATTACCGTGAGCATAGTATCTTCCAACGCGATCGCCGTGGCTCCGCGGGGTTGATCATCGATCAGTGCCATCTCGCCAATTATTGCGCCCGCCTTGACCGTTGCGATTGTTTTTTGGATATCATTATTGTCGGTCTTGGTAACTTTTAATGTGCCCGACTGAACAATATAGGCACGATCACCCGGCTCTCCCTCTCGAAATAGCCGTTCACCAATTCCGATTTTTAAACGATCAAAAGATTCGTCTGACATAGCCAAAGCATAACATTAACACATTGAGATCAAAAACATTTCGTATGCTGGTTCCCGCAATAATTTATTGCTCTTTAGTAACTTGGCACAGGCTTACCCTCAGCCCCAATTCCGAAGTCCATATCTGGAATGGGCGGCAATTCGTCGACTTGGCCATTTAAAATTTCTGATTTCCGACGCTGTCGGGCAAGGCTGCGAATGGTGGCATAGTAATCCACCGAGGTTTCACGAATTTCATCAAGCTCGTCAACGACCTGCGAATAAAGATGAATTCCACTTGCCGCTGATCGGGCATAGGTTATGTAGTCTCGCCCTGTATTATCGACCCAACGGTTCAGGGGGTTAAAATATCCTTCGACGGATTGCCCCAGGATATCCCGTGGATTTGATGGCCCCAAAAAGGGCACGACAATATAGAATCCCTCGCCCACACCCCAAACTGCAAAGGTTTGGCCTAAGTCTTCCTTATGACCTTCTAAGTCCAATTTAGCAGCAACGTCAAACAACCCGCCGATTCCAAAGACAGAGTTTGTCACCAATCGACCTGCGGACACCAAAGCGCGCTCCCCTTCGAATTGCAAAAGGTCGTTCAATAACACAAGCGGTTCATGTAAGTTTCCGAGAAGACTACCCACCATATCCTGAAAGAAATCAGGCGTATAATTTTTGTAGACATGGCTCGTCGGCCCCAAAATGTACTGGTAGAAGAACTCGTTGAACCCAAAAATTACCCGATTGATGGGTTCAAACGGATCATTGTAGTCTTCCGGTTTAACATCAAAATCATCGCTAATTCCGTCATTTGATGCGGGGGCTGGTTCAGGAGCGGTTCCAGGAGACGGCTGAGGAGACGTCTGAGGCGCGGGACTAAATGTCTGAACAACCGTCGGGGATAAAGGCGCAACGGGTACTGGAATAGGAGCTGCTGAACTCCCTTCCGGAATAGCAACTGGCAAATCATCGGCCCGTGCAACATAAGGCTGAGACTGGACCAGAAATGACCGCATATAGTCCCAGGTATTAGGCGCAGCCCCAGCAGGGGCCCCCTGATTGGGTCCAGACGATTGTGTATCAGCCTGAGCCAGAACAAGCGTATTCGCGTCACCGAATTGAGATTTCGGCAGCGATGAATCCGCAAAAACGGATGAAGATATAAATAGGACGGTCACCCCCAGGGCAATCCGTGACATCGTTAACAGCACGAACTTCTTTCCTTCCGCCGACTAGTTTACTCGGTAATTCACAGGAATAGTCATTAAATAAGGTTAAACAAGGTATAATGTTTGGCTTTTTTTCGATGATGATGGCAATTTGGCCATGTTTTTGGAACTTATGGTGTCCTCAGCGTACTTGACGCAGCGCTGCTTCCACCCAATATTATGGGCAATCCGACGGGCTGAATAGCCGCCGGTGGGGTGCCAAGACGCGGACCCCTCACATATTTTAACGTGCTTGCTCTAAAGAGGAGGACGATATCGTGCCACGATTTTCGGGTTTTAACAGTCCGCTCATGCTTGGGTTTGATCATTTCGAGCGCATGCTCGATCAAGCGTCAAAAATGTCGGCTGAGGGCTACCCACCTTATAATATTGAACAAGTTGGGGAGCATAGCCTCCGCATCACCTTGGCTGTCGCCGGCTTTTCCATGGATGATCTAAGTGTCTCTGTTGAGGACAATCAATTGGTCATCCGAGGCCACAATAATGACGATGACTCTGATCGGATCTTTTTGCACCGGGGAATCGCTGCGCGCCAATTTCAGCGTAGTTTTGTGTTGGCAGAAGGGATTGAGATCACTGTCGCGACGATGGACAATGGCTTGTTACATATTGATCTAGAACGCCAAATTCCAGAACCGGAAGTTCGCTCTATAAAAATTGAGAGCAGTAGTGCCGCGAGTGCATCAGCCAAAAAAGCCAAAGTAATTGATGTTGAACGGGACGCCTAAGCCGCCCGATGTTCCATCGAATGGGTCAACAGCGCATAAAGGGCTTCTGAAGTTTCAGTTCCGCGCAGCTTTTCGCAAATGGTTGCATCTCGCAACAAGCGCGATACCCGGGCCAATGCCTTTAAGTGGTCAGCACCAGCGGTTTCGGGTGCCAGAAGTAAAAAAATCAAATCGACCGGTTTTTCGTCAATTGCATTGAAATCAACAGGCCTTTCCAGACGGGCAAACAAACCATAGAGCTTATCCAGATTTGAAAGCTTGCCATGGGGAATTGCAATCCCGTTACCAACACCCGTGGTCCCCAGTCGCTCGCGTTCAATTAACACATCGAACACGGCACGCTCTTGCAACCCAGCGATCTCCGCAGCACGACGCGCTAAGTCTTGTAAGGCCTGTTTCTTGCTCGTGGCGTGAAGATTAGCGACCACACTTTCCGTTGAAATTAGATCCACGATTTCCATAATTTATTTTACTTTTCTAAAGCGCCGGGATCAATCCAGCCAACATTTCCATCGGAACGGCGGTAGACAACGTTCAGTCCACCATTTGAATGATTTCGGAACATCACAACCGGCACATCTGCCAAGTCCATACGCATGACGGCCTCACCAACCGATAAGGTTGCGATTTGTTCCGGCATTTCCGCGATAATCACAGGCGTCGCTTCTTCCGGCACCTCTTCCTGATCGTGCTCAGGTGCAATGACATAACTCTGTGCTGGCAACAGGTCATCATTTGTGCGGGATTTATGATGATTGTTGATCCGCCGTTTGTAGCGCCTGAGTTGCTTTGAGATCCGCCCCAGTGCATTGTCGAAAGCGGCATACGCGTCATCATTTTCGGCGCCGCCCATCATGTCCATGCCCCGTCCTGCATGAACTGAGATTTCCACTCGAAATGAATGCCCTTCCCGCGAAAACACGACATGAGCTTTTAACGCTTGCGCGAAATATTTCTTAACGGTGATTTGAAGATTGTCCTCAACATGGCCCTTGAGAGCCTCGCCGATGTCCGTTTTGTTACCCTTAACTGTAATATCCATTAAATGCCGCCGTACTGCAGCTATAATCTTTATAGCCGTCCTAAGTGAATTAATCCGAAATTTAAGTCTCTTTGCGGGTCAGATTTGAACTAGGCCCCACGATCTGGAACCATTTCATTTGCCCTCGCTTTCAAGAAGGGCCGGAAAGTAGTGCCGGGACCCAATGTTGTCAAGAGTAAGATAATAACCAATTTTACCCTGAAACGATTAAAATTGGAATTATAATTACGCCGATTAGCGAAGCGCCCCTGATTTCTCCCTGCGGCGGTGCACGGAAGAGCCAATTCCCATGGCTTCGCGGTATTTCGCGACCGTGCGCCGGGCGATGTCTATGCCTTCCACTCGTAATATATCGACAATTTTATCGTCGGAAAGAATTTTTTTAGATGATTCTTCGTCAATCAGGGTTTTAATTCTATAGCGCACCGATTCAGCTGAATGGGCTTCCCCGCCAGATGAACTGCCAATGGCGGTGGTGAAAAAGTATTTTAATTCGAAAATTCCCCGTGGCGTTGCAATAAATTTATTGGATGTCACCCGACTGACCGTACTTTCATGCATGTCGATCACGTCCGCTATATCGCGTAAAACAAGGGGTTTTAAGTGCTGCACGCCCTTGGTGAAAAATCCATCCTGTTGCTGGACCAACTCCGTCGAAACTTTGAGGATTGTGGTCGCACGCTGATGCAGGCTTTTAACCAACCAATTCGCCGATTGAAATCTTTCGACAATATACTGCTTGTCCTGCTTGCTATGGGTGGCCTTGGTGATCTGAGCGTAGTAGCTGTTATTAACCAAAACTCTGGGCAAGGTTTCAGGATTTAACTCAATGATCCAACCACCGCCGGCCTTCGCTCTCATCAGAACATCTGGCGTGATCGGCTGTGAAATTATGTGTTCAAATGGTTCTGCTGGTTTCGGGTTTAACTGCCTAATTTCATCCACCATGTCGGCGATGTCTTCTGCATCGACACCACAAACCCGAACCAAACCCTCAACGTCTTGCTTGGCAACAAGGTCCAGGTTCTCCACCAACGCCGCCATGGCAGGGTCTAGTCGGTTCTTATCCGCCAGTTGCAGGGCCAAACAATCTCTTAGATCCCTGGCAAACGCACCTGGGGGATCAAAGTTTCTAAGGAGTTCCAAAACCACCTCAACGCGCGCTACATCACAATCAAGCATATCGGCGACTGGTTGAAGGGGTTCTGTGAGGTACCCGGCCTCATCAACCATATCGATCAAATACACGGCTATCATCCGATCAATAGGATCACTGACATGCAGACTAAGCTGGCCCTGGAGATGATCGCGGAAGCTTACTTCTTCAGAAAGCGTTTCTTCCAGTTCTGGCATGGGCCCATCAAAACCGGTTGACCCGCCACTGCCCCAATCCTCAAAGGCGGAAGCTGCTGGCGCATCATCTAAGACCGGACCCGCCGGGATATCGCCATCTGTTAGGTTGTCATAATCCGTATCGAGGGAGGTATCCTCAACAACCGCCACATCATCACTGCCGGACGATTGGATGGTTTCCAGGGAATCAGTTAAATTGTCATCAAATTCATCCCCAAACTCATCCCCAATTTCATCCCCAATTTCATCCCAAGAATCAGGCGGCTCGTCGATTTCGGCGCTGCTTTCCTCCCGCTCCCCAATTTCGTCCAGCAGACTTTCTTCGGGTTCGAGAAGGGGATTTTCAGCGAGTTCGTTCTCAACGAATTCGGCCAATTCTATGTTGGAATATTGCAGCAGCTTGATGGCTTGCTGAAGCTGCGGTGTCATGACCAGGGTTTGGCCGACCCTGAGTTCCAGGCGGGGACTTATTGCCATTATCTGACGCCCCCTCTCCAGCCTCTGTGACGTCCAAAATACCCATAACACGGGCACATCGACTCATGAGGATTATAGGTTAAACCGGTCACCCAAATAAATGCGCCTGACATCTGCATTTCCGACGATATCGGAAGGAGCCCCCTCCATGAGGACCATTCCATCATGAATTATGTAGGCACGGTCAATAACATCCAAGGTCTCACGAACATTATGATCCGTAATAAGGACCCCGATCCCGCGGGTTTTAAGGTGCATGACCAAATCCCGGATGTCGCCGACGGCAATCGGATCAATTCCAGCGAACGGTTCATCCAATAAGATAAAGTGTGGATTGGTCGCCAGGGCGCGGGCAATTTCGACCCGCCGCCGTTCGCCGCCTGACAAAGCCAAGGCTGGTGCACGCCGTAAATGGGTGATTGAAAATTCAGCCAGCAGCGCTTCTAAAATCGCCTCGCGACGGTCACCGTCTTTTTCAACGACTTCAAGCACCGCTAAAATATTATTTTCTACCGATAGCCCTCTAAAAATAGAGGCTTCTTGAGGCAGATAACCGATGCCTAAGCGTGCCCGGCGATACATTGGTAAATCTGTGATGTCATGACCGTCGATGATGACTGTGCCGTAATCCGGTGAGATCAGACCGGTGATCATATAAAAACAAGTGGTCTTGCCGGCCCCATTTGGCCCGAGCAATCCGATGACCTCACCTCGTTGTATCGACAGCGACACACCGCGAACCACGGGTCGTTTTTTAAATCGCTTTCCCAAGTTTTTTGCAAAAAGACCCTGATTGTCGGCGACAAGCTTCGGACCCTTCTTCGAGCCTTGTATGGGCTTTGGTGAGCCCGTTGGATCTCTTGTAATATCTGTCATTGAACGTAGAGGGTACGGAAGGGACCTTTATTTTTTCTTTATGGCTTTTAGAACGCCTCGGACGCGGTTCTTACCCGGTGTCTGGGGACAACTGAATAACTTAGATATACCTGTATTCAGATTTACCTCCGCCCT
>JABJKH010000042.1 GCA_018660465.1 Rhodospirillaceae bacterium | reverse complement strand
GCCGAGAAAGTTTGGGAAAAAGTGGAGCAGGTCGTGGCAAGCAAAGACGCGCAGGCACCTAATATTATTATTCAATAGGGAAATTTTATTTATACCAAGAAGCATTAATAGGAACTTATTGGGACGCGCTTCCAAAGTTTTCGGCTAGGAGCGCTTTGTGCAGCGATGCTGTGCATCGTAAGCGATGTGCGACGTGGTCCGAAAGCCTTGGAGGTGCGCCCGGAAGGCCGGAAAGACGATCTCAATGGGTTCCTATTAATGCTTCTTGGTATTAGGCGATCTGTCCAAGACGATAAAGCTATAGGACAGACCACCGTCATGATCTTCTCGGCTGAATTCGACCCACTGGTTAAGATCAAATTCGTGAAAAAATGTGTCTCCCTCCGGTTTTGCATGGATTTGGGTTAGATAAATCCGGTCGGTGAGTTCTGCAAAATGGGTGTAAACCTTTGCCCCACCAATGATCATGATCTCATCGTCTCCACCTTCAGCCTGTTTGGCGATGGCCACGGCTTCTTCTCGATCATGCGCAATCGTTGCGCCATCTGCATGAAACGATTGATCTCCACTTAATATAATGTTGGTCCGCCCGGGCAAGGGCTTGCCAATAGATTGAAAAGTCCGGCGGCCCATGATGACCGGCTTTCCCATGGTTTTTTCTTTAAAATACTTAAGATCACCCGGAATATGCCAGGGCATCGCCCCGTTATAACCAATCACCCGGTTTTCGCCCATCGCGACGATGATGGATATGCGCATCGCTTACACCGCGACAGGCGCAGAAATATGAGGATGGGACTGATAGTCTTTTAATTCAAAGTCGTCGAACGTAAATCCGAAGATGTCTTGAACGTCAGACTTCAGCACCATTTCCGGCAGGGGAAACGGCTCCCGCGACAATTGTAAATCCGTCTGTTCCAGATGGTTGGTATAAAGGTGGGCATCTCCGAAGGTATGAATGAACTCGCCGGGGGCCAAGCCGCTGACCTGGGCCAGCATCAACGTCAGCAGGGCATAGGAGGCGATATTGAACGGCACTCCTAGGAATACGTCAGCACTTCGCTGGTAGAGCTGGCACGATAAACGACCGTCAGCGACATAGAACTGGAACAAACAGTGGCACGGCGGCAGGGCCATCGACTCGATATGCTCGACATTCCAGGCACTTACAATAAGGCGGCGTGAATTTGGATTGTCGCGGAGCTGGTTCACTAGTTGAGTGATCTGATCAACGTGACTGCCATCAGACGTCGGCCACGATCGCCATTGCGACCCGTATACCGGACCTAGATCACCGTTTTCATCGGCCCAATCGTCCCAGATTGAAACCCCGTTGTCGTTCAAATATTTTATATTGGTATCACCCTTCAGGAACCAAAGCAGCTCGTGAATGATGGACCGAAGGTGGAGTTTCTTGGTAGTCACGAGGGGGAAACCCCCGGCCAGATCAAACCGCATTTGATGGCCGAAGACGCTGCGGGTTCCAGTCCCCGTACGATCCCCTTTTTCCACGCCTTCATCGCGGATGTGGCGCATAAGCTCAAGGTATTGCTGCATTAAATTTCCTGCTTAATTTTGACGCCGCCTGAACAAGGAGATTTTACACTGCGGCGACCGCCGGGCAAGCCATCAAAATGTTATACTGGTGAGTTATATTTTAGTGCTCGCCTGAAAAAAATGTCAGGTTATTTTAATACATACCCCGTTTAGGGGATGGCCATTCGAAATTTCTAGATTACCCATGTATGCATAGAAACAGGAACAATGTTGGCAAAACTCAGCGGATAATAGCCAAATTTTAATTGGCTAAGTTAAAAGGGGGCACTCAATTGGGACAGGTCATTCAACTTTATACCGTACGGAACTGGGATGCGGATGAGCAGGCTTGTCTGCACCGGCTGAGAGAAATTTCACGGAGTCGGTTTGGTGAACTAAATTCCCATGATTTAACGATTGAGGAAGGCCAAACCGACGAAGGCGACCCCTGGGTCAGCTTGCAAAACAAAAAGCTGAATACCCTCTGGAGCATCACCAAAGCTACTGAACCCCGGCGCAGCTATTACGTTGCCTGCAACAACGTGACCGACGAACTTCATACTGTTAACCGCCTGGAGGATTTAAGCGAACTCCTGTTCGGTCCCCCGGAATCACCTGCGTGCCAGCCGGGTTTATAGGCTTAATAGGAAGGGTTTGGCGCCCTACCCCTTCCCTTCATCCCCCTTTCGCCCTATATTAGCCATGCCGGTTTACCGGCTATGGCGATAAACGCTATGCGGAATAAACGTTACGGACCCGGGGGCAGTGCCCGGCGCCTCCACCATTATCGTTTGGACCCTCTGCAATAAGCAATGCAACTAGCTATGCAACATGCTGAAAGCGATGTGGTCTTTTCCAATGGGGGCGAAACAGGATCGACGTGCGTGGTAAAGGTATAGTTTTTTCCCGGCATGGTACCGCCGTTATCGGGCCAAACCTAGAAATGCCAACGATAACGAGGCATTTGCAGTAGCCGCTTAAGGCTACGCGGGGTTCGGGGGGCACCTTGCAACAGAAGCCCCCCACTAAATTTATTCCCCGGCAAATTTTTTTATACAAAATAATCTTCAATAACGCCGAGCCTTTCCCTCGACGTTGTTTTGGATATCCTCTAGAGTCATTCCATGGACGATACTGCTATCCCATATGACAACTGGATCGACGAAGCGCTTCGTGGCGTGGTGCGGCGTGTCCTTATGCAAGCGGCAGCCGAAGGCCTGCCGGGGGAGCATCATTTTTATGTTACCTTTAGGACTCCCATGAACGGGGTAGAAATTCCCGGTTTTCTGCGGGCGGAACATCCTGATACCATGACCATCGTCCTCCAGCATCAGTTCCAAAATCTGGAGGTTGGTCGAGATTTCTTCTCTGTTAGTCTGCGCTTTAATGGCAAGGCTGAGGCCCTACGCATCCCGTTTGAAGCCATCACGTCATTTGCCGATCCATCGGTTAATTTTGGGCTACAACTCAAAGCCGCCGAAGCACCAATGGATGAATATGACGCGGACGAGCACATTCGATCTTTTAAACCTGAGGCCACAGTCGCTGGTGACGAGGCGGAAGCTGCCGCAGCACCGGTACAAAAAAACGACAGTTCCGAAGATGAACAAAAAACCGGCGAAGTCATTGCGCTGGACGCTTTCAGAAAAAAATAATCCCTGCTGGAGAAAAAAACCGGCGGACGAACACCCCTTCAATCTATAGCTTGGAATGACCTGAGAGGGCGAGGCAATGAGCGAATACCAACACCATGAAATGTTTCCCCTGGGCGAAGATACCACGTCCTACCGTAAACTAACGTCTGACGGTGTCAGCACAGCCAACTTCGATGGGCAAGAGGTCCTAAAGATCGACCCCAGCGCCTTGGCCATGTTGGCGGAAGTCGCCATGCGCGATACCTCCCACCTGCTCAGGCCCGGCCACCTGCAACAACTTCGAAACATTCTCGATGATGATGAAGCCTCCCCCAACGATAAGTTCGTGGCGTTAGAGCTTTTAAAGAACGCCAACATTGCCTCAAGCGGTGTCCTACCCATGTGCCAAGATACCGGCACCGCCATCGTCATGGGCAAGAAGGGCCAGAATGTCTGGACCAGCGGGAGTGACGAATCGGCGATTTCAGAAGGCATTCTGAACGCTTATAACAACAATAACCTCCGCTATAGCCAGACCTCCCCATTGAGCATGTTTGAGGAGGTCAACACCCGCACCAACCTGCCGGCGCAGTTTGATCTCTACGCCGTACCCGGCGACGCTTATAAGTTCATGTTCATGGCCAAGGGCGGTGGATCCGCCAACAAATCTTACCTGTACCAAGAGACCAAGGCGCTTTTGAACCCGGAACGTCTGATGTCCTTTTTGGATGAAAAAATTCGCTCCCTCGGCACTGCCGCCTGCCCGCCCTATCACTTGGCCATTGTCATTGGTGGCACGTCGGCAGAACTGACCATGAAGACCGCGAAGTTGGCGAGTGCGCGCTACCTTGATGGCCTGCCCACATCCGGTGGTGACTTCGGCCAAGCCGTGCGCGATTTAGAAACTGAGGAAAAAGTTCTGGAGATGACCCGGACCATGGGCATCGGTGCCCAATTCGGCGGCAAATATTTCTGCCACGACGTGCGCGTTATTCGGCTTCCCCGTCATGGCGCGTCTTGCCCCGTAGGGATCGCTGTATCGTGCTCAGCAGACCGACAAATTTTGGCAAAAATAACTAAGGATGGCGTTTTCCTTGAAGAGTTGGAGACCAATCCCGCTAAGTATCTACCGGATGTTGAAGGCGGCGCGCTCAGCGATGATGTGGTTGAGATTGATCTCAACCAACCCATGGATGAAGTTCGCAAAACCCTCAGCCAATATCCCGTCAAAACACGTCTGTCGTTGACCGGAGCCTTGGTGGTGGCGCGCGATTCCGCCCACGCAAAATTACAGGAACTGCTGGATGCAGGCGACGACCTGCCGCAGTATTTCAAAGATCACGCGGTCTATTATGCGGGCCCGGCGAAGACTCCGGAAGGCATGGCGTCTGGCTCGTTCGGGCCAACGACGGCGGGACGCATGGATGCCTACGTTGATACCTTCCAAGCAGCCGGCGGCTCCATGGTCATGCTCGCCAAAGGCAACCGATCAAAGGCCGTCACCAACGCCTGCAAAAATCACGGCGGATTTTATCTCGGCTCCATCGGCGGCCCGGCCGCCAAGCTCGCCCAAGACTGCATCACCAAGGTCGAATGCATCGAATACGAAGAACTCGGCATGGAAGCCATCTGGAAAATCGACATCAAAGATTTTCCAGCCTTCATCGTGGTTGATGACAAAGGCAACGACTTCTTCGCTGAGTTTCAGCCGAAGTAGGGAGGATGGGGCCAGCCCCGACTCATCTCTATGATGCCCGTTGATCTTAATGTTTTAGCTGCCTTCACCCTGGCATCTTTTGCCTGTGTCATGTCTCCTGGGCCGGATACAGTTTTGATTTTGCGTCACACGTTGGTGTCTGGTCGAAAGGTCGGGCTGGCGGCAGTCGCTGGGGTGCAGGTCGGGCTGTTGGGGCATACGCTGCTGGCGGTTGCCGGAATTTCGGTTTTAATCGCGACATCACCGACGGCCTTCAAATTTGTCACAATTATTGGGGCTGCTTACCTTGCTTGGCTTGGGGTGGGAGCAATCCGGGGCGCAGGGGCTTTGGCGTTGGACGTTGGAGGGGGGGAGACAGGGCCGTTAAAAGCCGGGTGCGATGCGGTGCTGACCAATCTTTTAAACCCCAAGGTGATCGTTCTCTTCTTGGCACTTTTTCCGAACTTTGTTGAGACCGGGCGGGGCGATGAGACGGCCCAGTTATTAACGCTGGCGGCAGCGCTCATCGTTATCAACACCTTATGGCAAACGCCCATTGCGCTCGCGGCTGGTGCAGTCCGGCGCTGGCTTTCAAGTGATGTCGCCCGTCGTCGGGTATCTATTTTGTCTGGCATTATCTTCATCGGCTTCGCCATTGGTCTTTTGGCGCAACACCTTGGTTAGGAATATCGATGGCGGTTAACCCTGAATATAAAGCCTATGTGCTGGATCAGCTTTCTCCGCTGGGGCCGGTCATGGCGCGGGCCATGTTTGGGGGTGCCGGGATTTACTTGGATGGCATTATGTTCGCGCTGATCACGCGCGCAGATGTATTATATTTTAGAACCGGCGATGCAAACCGAGACGAATATGAAGACGCCGACATGGGGCCGTTCGTGACCAACAAGGAAAAGAGCACGGTCATGCCCTATCACGAAGTGCCGCCTGACGTGATTGAAGACGGCGACGACATGTGCGATTGGGCGCGCCGGGCTTGGGATGTTGCGAAGGCGGCAAAGGCAGCAAAAAAACGATGAATGATGACCCTCAACGCCTCCTCAAACGATCGGTCACCATCGCCGGACACGCCACAAGTGTCAGCCTGGAGAATGCCTTCTGGGACAGGTTGAAGGAAATCGCTGCCGCGCGCGATCTATCGCTCAACCAATTAATCGCCGAGATAGACGAAACCCGCACCGGCAACCTTTCCGGCGCGATCAGGGTCTATGTGCTGCAATCGGTTCAGGCTTAAACTCAGCGTAAATTCTGCAACTGCTTAAGCACATCTTCGAAGCGAAGTTTTTTCCTTTGAGGCTCCTGCGCTGGGGGCGGCGGAGGGGGCGGTGGTAACAGCCCTGACGTTCCACCTGTATTTGGCGGCAAAGGTGGCGGTGACACCTGACCCTGCGGCGCGGGTGCCGGGGTCGGCTGTGTGATGCCCGGAATTTGCACGCCAAATTTCTTCAGAACATCCAAGCCCTTTATAACTTTTTTGCTTTTAAGCAATCTTTCTGCACCCGGAATAGGGATAGCAAGGCCCCCTCCTGGCAACTTGCTGGTATCAACCTTTACGTTTGGTTTATCCAACGCTCCATAAATTCGGAATGGAACGCCATCCGGTATTTTTGATTTCCCCCGAATTATTGTCGACAATGGATCTTTAGACAGCGTCAAATCACCATTAAAATCCATGTGCCACTTGGGCAGGTTCGCAAATCCCTTGGCGATTCCTTGACCGGCGTTTGCCGTAACCGTCAAATCTTGCGACCGGGCGATGCCTTTATCGATGACAAAGTTTCCAGCAACATCCGCCAAGCCCTTAGATTTCCCACGTCGACCACCGAGGAGCCCGCTGGTCCTGTTCATCATTCGAGCCAGCCCGAGTGCCCCGGCGAATGCAGTGCCTTTGCCCACCTTCTTAGGATCAAGGTTTCGAATTGCTACCTTGGCCTTGCCGCCCAAGGTCGAAACCAGTTCCATCGGCGACAGACCGCGCGCTGCTAAATTAAGGTCCAAATCCAAAGAGCCAGAGGCCAAGGATTGTTTGGTGATGGCGCGGACCGCACTCAGGACGTTCATGTTCCTAATCTTAACCACAGAAGCTACCGTAGGAATTCCAGCACCCGCCTTCAACGTCGCTTGGCCATCGAGGGTACCGCCGAATATGACGCCGGCTAATTTGTTCGCCTGCAGTGTTCCATTTTTGAGATTCAAGGCGATAATGGCTTTGTCCAATCGGTAGGTTTCAAACTTGATCGATTTGGATTGCAACTTTATGTCCGCATCCACAGTCTTCAATTGCGACAGGTCGAGCGGCTGTGGCGACCATCGTGCTGATGAATTTCGGACGATTTGAACGAACAGGTTGTTTGCGTCTTCAGCCCTGGGTACGACCCACGCGGCAGGAATGACACGCGGCGTAGAACGCAAATTACCCCTGCGACGTTTCGCAGGCGCGAAGGCATTTAGATCCAGTGCATTGGTTACAAGATCAGCGGTAATTTTCGGACGCGCCTTGCCTTTCCGAAGACCCAATTTTCCACTTAGCTTCACCAGCCCGATATTACCCCTAACGTTGTCCATATCGACCACACCGGTTGAACTTCTCACATGCCCCCGCAGGTTTACCGCACCCGTCTTTCCACTGGGCCGATATTGAACGCCCAAGACCTGCAGAAACTTTTTCAAACTCCCATGCTTGAGAGATACATCCAGGTCAGCGCCCCCTACCAAGGGCAAAAATGAGACCGTGCCCTTGGAAACAACAGTGGCACCCCCGCCCTTAAATGTTAAATCCACGGCGGGTTTTAAAACCGAACCATTGATCTTGCCTGAAAGATCAATCTTGCCGAGTCTGGCGGCTTCGGGCGGTACCTTTGCCCCCAACAACCGTGCCAGTTTCTTAACGCTCGGGGCGCGAAGGTCTATCTGTACGTTCTTGAGGTTAGCAATCCCGACGAGCCCTTTGGCCTCGCCCTTGATCATCAACGACGCCCCTTCGGCCTTGGCGACGCTGGCACGACGGATCGTCAATTTGTTGTCGAACAACCGCCCGTCCAAAACAATGCCGGTGATGGTTTTGCCGTTGTAGCGAACGTTTTTCGCGTAGGCCTTAACGTCTGCGCTGAATGACTTAAGGACGCTTAACGCCGCGAACGTACCGCCGCCAGAAGAAGATTTTACCGGCGCGGTCTGAGAAGTTGAAGGCATCGCGCCGCCACTCGATTGAACCTTTTTTGCCGCCTTCCTCTTTGCAGGCTTACCCTTGACCAAGTACGCATCCAGATTAATTTTATCCAACGTCAGGTTGGCGCCAAAAGAAATTGGCTCCAGGGGCAGCGCCACCGTCACCCCGCCGGTCACCCGGGAACTGTCAAATTTTAGATTAAGCCCGCGAATGCCGACTTGGTGCGATGTCGCCGTAACCTTCCCCTTCATCGTAATTCGGCGAAGCCTCCCAGAGGGCAAGTCCGGCAATTCAACCCCAAGCCAACGCGCGACCTCACGGCTGTTGCCAGCATTGATATCGACGTCGCCTTCAAATTTGGGGCCGGTCTTCGTGTTCGCAACAAATCCAAACACCGCAACATCTGCAGCGCCCGGTAGCTGGGTTGAAAGCTGATTTATTGTTAACTCGCCGCCGGAAATTTCGGCACTCAGCCGGGTCTTGTGTATCAATCCCTGCTTAAAAGTAACGGACTGGACCGATAGATTGATCACGGTATTAATGCCCGCAGGATCCGATTTAGCCGACGCCTTCGACTTTGCTGTCTTCTTTCCTGAACCCCTGGAGATTGAGCCCGCCTGTTGCTTGGCGCTTTTTCCGACCGTGATATTTTTCATCGGATTGGTTAGGGCTGGCTTGCCGGTATCGGTCGGCAGGGCGAGCCATTTGTCTAAATCAACATGTTCGGCGGCAATCTTAACGTTCGCCCGAATGGACTTTTTCAAATTGACGGAAATGTCCGCCGATGCCTTCGACTCCCCCAATTTCAGGGCTAGCTTTTTGGCCTCAACGGATGATTCCGAAGCCGTGACGGTACCTTCAATATTATAAGATTGTCCGAGAAACCCAGGCAGAGGTTCTGTGTTTCCGGTCAGGTCGCGGATCAGCCCGGCCAGATTTTTCCCCTGACCCTTAATCTTACCCTTGAAACTCGGCTTATCAGTCAGGCTGGCCACAGTTCCCGACACCATAAGTTTTGAGCGACCTGATTGGTCGCCAAGCGTGGCGCTGAGCGGCAGCGTGCGACCGTGAATAGTCTTTCCGATATTGGCTTCAAAAGAAATTGGGATACCCCGCAAGATAAATCGGCCTGAGCTTTCGAACGGTCCGATCAGCGACCCTGCCGCAAGCCGTCCGTGGATGGCGCTTACCTTCTCGGTCGTCCCGTCCTTGGTGTTTCTGTAAACGACTGTCCCATCTTCAATCGCGAAACTGTCCAATTGAACTGATTCCAAAAATGATTTTGCAGAAGAAGACGAAGGGGTAGGGTTCTGAGCTGATGGCGTGGCGGAACTTCCAGTTGGCGCAGGAGACGCGTCTTTCGATGCCGTTGCGAAGGCCAAGTTATGACGCCCATCAGCGAACATCTGAACTTCCACCACAGGGCGGATTAGTTTAACGCTTTCAATTTGAATGTGCCCAGCGAGCAGGGGGGCCGGTGCGATCCGGACCTCTAACGATTCAAGGCGCACCATCTCAGGAACGGCGCCGCCTTTTACATTGGCGACACGCACTTTATTGGCGATGAAGGCCGGTGACGGAAAGACATTGAGCTTAATATCGCCATCAATGAAGACATCGTGTCCGGTCGATTGTTTGGCCAGATCAGTCAGTGTCGATTTATGTTTATTCCAGTCGATAAGACCAGGGCCAACCACCACGGCAAAAATGACCAGAACAATAAGACTGAGAACACTAGACGCAATAAACTTCTTCACACTCATCGCTCCGTAACTTTAAAAATACTAAATCGCCTTACCACCAAACTGGTGACGCAAAATTTCCACTTGGGCTCGTGTGCCGGCCATGAAGGGATGAATTTTAAGCACCCGTTGAAAGGCTTCCAAGGCGGAAGCACCATCGTGTAGTTCCAGGTAGATCAATCCCAAGCCTGAGACCGCGCCAAAATGGCGAGGCTCCAACGCGAGGGTTCGCTTAATATCACCAATCGATTGTTTGAAATCATTCATCAGATAATAGACGGTTGCGCGCTTGTTCCAACCTTCGGCAAACTCAGGGGCTTCGCGAACGATATATTCGAAGGCCCGAAGCGCCGTCGGATAATCACCTGCACTCATGGCAACGATCCCCTCGCGCATCCGAGAATCAATTCGGGCATTGCCATTGAACAGCCAGATATCCCAAATCCGATTTTCAATCACCTGAGCGGTTGACGGGTTTGCGGCGTGTTTCAAGGCATCAAATAAGCCGGGAAGTCGGTTATCGTCCTGCGCAGCAAAAGCCGGACCTGTTACTAAAATCAGAATAACCGGCAAGAGAAAATACGGAGTTTTTGTGCGCGTCCACATTAACTAATTCCTTCAGGCTTCGGACCGCCAGTCGCCCAGTCCAACAGCGATACCGTGTGAACCACGGGAACATCGATCCCTTCGCGCAATTGTACCATACAGCCAATATTTCCCGCAGCGATCATATCAGGCCCGGTTTGCTGCAAGTTCTTAACCTTGCGCTCGAGCAACCGCCCTGAAATATCCGATTGAAAAATATTATACGTTCCAGCTGACCCACAGCAAAGATGTCCTTCAGCTGGTTCGCTCACTTCGAACCCAGCAGCTTTAAGTAACTCAACAGGTTGAGTGCTAATTTTCTGACCGTGCTGGAGCGAACAAGCTGAATGATAGGTCACCCGGCCTTTAGGAGCGGCCGGGGATTTTTCGATCCCTAGATCCGCCATGACTTCGGTTACGTCCTTGGCCAGTCCAGAAATCTTATCGGCACGTTCAGCCCAGACATCGTCATCCTTGAACATAAAGCCGTAGTCCTTGATCACCGTGCCACAGCCTGATGCATTGATCACCACCGCATCTAGATCAGCGACCTGTTCCCAGGCTTCGATGTTGGCACGGGCCTGAGACGCGGCATCGGCTTCCCGCCCCATGTGATGGACGAGTGCGCCACAACATCCCCCGCCGGAAGGCACTACGACTTCGCACCCGTGTCGGGTTAGCAACCGCACCGTGGCTTCGTTGATCTCGGGATCCAGAACTTTTTGCGCACAGCCGGTCATCAGCGCCACCCGCTTTCGCTGAACACCTTGGGCCGGATAAACACGCGGTGTATCGATAGAAGATGGCGATGGAATACGCGTCGGTGCCAGCTTGGCAATTGCGCCCAATCGCCCGGGTAGGAACCGCGCGACAGGTTTGACCAACCACGCCCCAATCAACGCCAGGCGGAACATCTTTGGATTAGGTAATAAATTCGCAACAACGTTCCGAAGCAATCGGTCAAACAAAGGCCGGGTATGGGTTTCTTCGATTCGCACCCGAGCCTTATCCACCAAATGCATGTAGTCCACACTGGATGGACAGGTCGATGTGCACGACAAGCACGAGAGGCATCTGTCCACGTGCAGGGTCAATTTTACCGATGCCGGACCACCCCGTTCCAGCATCCCCTTTATCATCGCGATCCGCCCGCGAGGGCCATCCAGTTCATCGCCCATCAGCACATATGTGGGACATGTGGAATTACAAAACCCACAATGCACACAGCGCCGCAGGATATTGTTTGCCAGTTGGATCAGCGGCGTTTTGAGTTGGTCAGCGCTAAAGTTCGTCCGCATGTCTTAGACCCCTTCGTACATGCGGCCGGGATTGAGCGCGCCCTTGGGATCAAAGGCAGTCTTTGTCCGCTTGGTGATTTCGGCCAAGGGTCCTGGTTGGGGGTGGAACACGGGAATAGTCGCCCGGACTGTACCAGCGGCGCGGATTAGCGTCGCGTGGCCCCCGTCTTTGAGCGCGCCTCGTATAATCTCGTGACCTGCATCCGCTTGCGGATCAAGCGCCAGCCAAATCAGCCCACCGCCCCAATCGAAATATACCTCTCCGCTCAGCGTTTCCATTATCGAGGCCGCGACGTCGGCACCTGATGCAGGGGGCACTGAAATTCGCCAGATTTGTTTTTCTGACGAAGTATCGCCGGTGAAAAATTTTACATCCCTGACTTCACGCCAAAATTTAGCCGAATTCATCGAATGCAGTTCTTCGATCTCACCGAACCCAGCCAATAATTCCCGAAGCTTTTCGCACCGGACATCAGCAGAAGGACCTGGGCCTTCGACACGAACCGCCGTGATGCCCGTTCCAGCACCCGCGATGTAGCCCACTTCCGAACGGGCCGTTAAGGCCGATGGAATGTGCGCTGCTGCTGAAACTTCGTGGGGACTTTGCAAGGCGGCTGTCATGGCTTGGACGGCTTTCGATGCATCATCTCCCATGATCAGAACAGTCCGGGTGCGCTCTGGTGCGGGCAGAACCTTTAACGTTACGGTGGTCAATACGGCCAACGTCCCCATGGACCCGGTCATCAATTTACTAAGATCAAATCCCGTGACATTTTTAACCACCCGACCGCCGGACTTAAATATCTCGCCCCGGCCACTGATCGCGTTGAACCCCAAAAGATGATCGCGGGCGGCACCTAGCTTGATCCGCCTGGGGCCTGACAGATTGCACGCCAATACGCCGCCGATGGTGCCGCCGCCAATGATTCCACCATCGGAGCCTTCACCCAAGAGCGGCCCTAAGTCCATCGGCTCAAAAGCAAGATGCTGATTTTTCTCCTGCAATGCCGCATGGATCTCAGCCATCGGCGTGCCCGCGCCCATGGCCATGACCAGTTCTTCCGGCTCATACAATGCGATACCGGAGAACGCGCTTAGGCTCAGGCCATTTACCGCATCCAATGATCGCCCGTAAGTTTTCTTCGTACCTGTGCCAGACACATTAAAAGCATGGCCGTCAGCCGCGGCCCAATTCACAAGTTCCAGCACTTGTTCCTGGGTTTCAGGTTTGAAATTTTCGGTCATGATAAAATTAGAATCTCGGGATATCAGGAAAGCGGAGTTGCCCACCGTGGACATGAACTTTGCCCAATTCGGCACAGCGATGCAGTTGTGGATAGACCTTGCCAGGATTAAGCAGGCTTTCAGGATCGAACGCACATTTGACCCGCTGCTGTTGCTTCATGTCTTCTTCGGTAAACATGGTCCCCATCAGGTCGCGTTTTTCAACGCCAACACCGTGTTCACCAGATAGCACGCCGCCAAGTTCTACACATAAAGTCAGAATATCAGCACCGAATGCTTCGGCCCGTTCGAGTTCATCAGGGTCATTGGAATCAAACATGATCAGCGGGTGCAGGTTGCCGTCGCCCGCATGAAAGACATTCGCCACAGCCAAATTATATTTCTTCGCCAGTTCATCGGTCTTTTGCAGCACTTCAGAAATTTTATGACGCGGGATGGTGCCGTCCATACAGAGATAATCCGGCGTGAGCCGCCCGACAGCCGGGAACGCCGCCTTCCGCCCGGCCCAGAAATTTTCGCGTTCCGCATCGGACGTACTGACCTTGATGTTCATACAGCCACAGTCGTGAGCGATTTCCTCAATTCTCTCGATCAGGTAATCGACCTCCGCCTCTGGACCATCCAATTCAACGATCATCAGCGACTCAACATCTAACGGATACCCACAACCCAGGAAATCATCTGTCGCGTGGATTAAAGGCCTATCCATCATTTCCATGCCCGCAGGAATGATACCAGCACTAATGACGGCAGCGACGCAATCCCCCGCAGCCTCGTTGGAATCGAAACCGATCAGGACCGCCCGCACAGTTTCCGGCGATTGCAGCAGGCGCACGGTGACTTCGGTTGTCACCCCCAGCAATCCTTCGGACCCGGTCAGCAGTCCCATCAGATCGTAGGCCTCGCTGTCCAAATGCTTGCCGCCCAAACGAATGGTCTCACCGTTCATCAACACCACTTCGAAACCCAGCAGGTTGTTGGTGGTCAGGCCATATTTCAGGCAATGCACACCGCCCGAGTTCTCCGCCACATTGCCACCAATGGTGCAAGCGATTTGGCTGGAGGGGTCAGGTGCATAGTAGAAGCCCTTGTGCTGAACTGCCTGGGTAATCGACAAATTCGTGACCCCCGGTTGCACCACGACACAGCGGTTGTCGTAATCGATGTCCATAATTTTATTAAACTTGCTCATGCCCAGAATAATGCCATCCCCCAAAGGCAAGGCCCCACCTGATAAAGAGGTCCCAGCCCCCCTGGGTACGACCTTCACTTGATTTGCATGGCAATATTTAAGAATGCGCGAAACCTGCTCTGTGGTCTCCGGCAGCACCACGATCAACGGCGACTGGTGATAGGCGGTCAACGCGTCTTGATCATACGCGCTCAGTTCCTCCTGATCATCAATCAAGCACTCCGGTGCGACGATCTCTTTCATCGCAGCGATGATTTCTGGACGCCTGGCGATAACACTCTGGTCTGGTGCCGGCATGGCAATGGCCATGGAGGACTCCTCTCCCAACGGGTTGTCTACGCCTCTATATATAAGCTTGTTGGTGCCGGGGAGAAAGGAAAGAGGAGAAGAGAATTTCACGCAAAACAAAACCACGCCGAATGACGTGGTTTTAGGTAGCTTAATAGTAAGCGAGGAAAGGGCGTGTTCCGCCCTTTAGATCAACCCTGGCGCGCTTTGAAACGTGGATTCTGCTTGTTGATCACGTAGACGCGGCCTTTGCGTCGGACGATGCGGCAGTTCTTATCGCGGGTCTTCGCTGATTTGAGCGAGTTTCTAACCTTCATGTCCCTAATCCTCTAATTAAATGAGCCGCCCACAAATCCGGCCATAAACCCCGGGGGCGACTGAGGCGCGGAACATACAAGTGCCGTCCTTAGCTGTCAACACATACCAAGAAGCCACAGCATTATCTCGAATCTACAAAAAATATACGTTTTCGGAGTTAATCCGGTCATATTTTCTCCAAATCGTCGGAGGAATAGGCTATATTCAGGCCAAGAACCTGGGAATACTCTAAAATTATCCTGATTTTCTCTAGAATTCTGGGAAAATGTGCAGTTATCGACTCCATTGCATATTGTTCAATTGCCCAAATCAATAGGAACAACAATCAAATGTCCAAGCGCCCTAAGAAAATTCGTCGCCTTTTAGTCGCCAACCGCAGTGAAATAGCAATTCGTGTGCTGCGGGCGGCAAATGAACTCGGCATCGACACGGTCGCCATCTTTGCAAACGAAGACCGTTTCGCGCTTCATATTGCCAAGGCAGACGAGAGCTATCAGGTTGGTGCGGGCAAGGGACCGATCGAGGCCTATCTGGACATCGAAGACATCATCCGCATCGCCAAGCGCGCCAAGGTCGATGCCATTCATCCGGGTTATGGGTTCTTAGCCGAAAACCCAGACTTTGCCGATGCCTGTATAGAAGCCGGAATTACCTTCATTGGGCCATCGCCGGACGTCATGCGATCCTTAGGGAATAAAGTCTCCGCACGAAAACTAGCCGTCGCCTCTGGGGCACCCGTCATGCCGGCGAGCGGTCCCCTCCCCAGCGATGAAAAAAGCATCCATACAGCCGCTGAGAAAGTCGGCTTCCCGGTCATGTTAAAAGCAAGCTGGGGCGGTGGCGGACGCGGCATGCGCGTGATCGAAACCGCAGACGAACTAATAGATCAAGTGATGGCGGGCCGACGCGAAGCCATGAGTGCGTTTGGCAACGACGAAGTTTACCTGGAAAAACTCGTCCGCCACGCGCGCCACGTAGAAGTCCAGATTCTCGGCGACACCCACGGCAATCTCTATCATCTGTTTGAGCGAGATTGTTCTGTTCAGCGCCGCAACCAGAAAGTCGTCGAACGCGCGCCCGCGCCGTATCTTGATGACTCCCAGCGCAAGGTCCTCACCGATGCCGCTCTCGCGATTGGCAATACAGCAGGTTACGCCAACGCGGGCACGGTTGAATTCCTCATGGATGTTGATACCGGTGAATTCTATTTTATTGAGGTCAATCCCCGCATTCAGGTCGAACATACGGTCACCGAAACTGTCACCGGCATCGATATCGTCAAAGCGCAAATCCGAATTGCCGAAGGGGCAACTGTCGGCACTGATGAAAGCGGCGTCCCCAAACAAGAAGACATCAAACTCAACGGTCACGCCATTCAGTGCCGGGTCACGACGGAAGACCCGGAAAACAATTTTGTGCCTGATTACGGCCGCATCACGACCTATCGGGGAGCCACCGGCTTCGGCATCCGGCTTGATGGCGGCACAGCCTATTCAGGTGCGTTGATTACCCGGCACTTTGATTCGCTTTTGGAAAAGGTAACGGCCTGGGCACCAACGCCAGAAGAAGCCATCCTGCGCATGGATAGAGCCTTGCGCGAATTCCGCATCCGCGGTGTGGCAACTAACCTTTTGTTTTTGGAAACCCTGATTACCCACCCGAAATTCAGAGACAACGACTACACCACCCGTTTTATTGATGAGACACCAGAACTGTTCCACTTCGTCAAACGTCGGGATCGGGCAACGAGACTGTTGAACTACATTGGCGATGTCATCGTGAACGGAAACCCTGAAGTCGAAGGACGCCCGCGCCCGACTTCTTTTACCACGCTAAAATCCATTCCCGTTGACCCTGGCAGCCCGCCTGACGGCAATCTGCAACGGCTCGAAGAACTAGGGCCCACCGGTTTTGCGCAGTGGATGATGGAACAGAAAAATCTTCTGATTACCGACACAACCTTCCGCGATGCGCATCAATCCCTGTTTGCCACCCGCATGCGGACCCATGATCTGATTAAGCCCGCAGACGCTTACGCGGCGATGCTGCCTGAGTTGCTTTCGGTGGAAACCTGGGGCGGTGCGACCTTCGATGTTGCCATGCGATTCTTGAACGAATGCCCGTGGGAGCGCTTGGCACGGTTCAAAGAAACCATGCCGAATATGATCCAGCAGATGCTGCTCAGGGCATCGAACGGCGTTGGCTACACCAACTACCCAGACAACGTGGTGCGTTATTTCGTTGAACAATCCGCCGATGCTGGGATTGATCTATTTCGCATATTTGATTCTCTCAACTGGGTCGACAACATGCGCCCCGCCATGGATACGGTGTTGGAAAGCGGTAAGCTCTGCGAAGGCTCGATGTGCTACACGGGCGACATCACTGATCCCTCTCGCGCCAAATACGACTTAGATTATTATCTAACGCTCGGCAAAGACTTAGAGGCCGCAGGCGCGCACATACTAGGCGTCAAAGACATGGGCGGTCTGATGAAGCCTGCAGCGGCAACGATCCTGTTTAAAGCTCTTAAACAAGAAGTCGGCATCCCCATCCACTTCCATACCCATGATACCAGCGGAATTGCGGCAGCGAGTATCTTAGCCGCATCAGAAGCTGGCGTAGATGCCGTCGATGCCGCCATGGATTCCATGAGCGGTCTGACCTCTCAGCCAAACTTAGGCTCTATCGCTGCCGCACTGCGCGGTAGCGAGCGTGATACCGGATTAGATCAACGCGCCCTCACGGTTATCTCAGATTACTGGGAACAGGCGCGACGGAACTACGCCGGGTTTGAACCGGATATCCGCGCTGGCACGTCGTCGGTCTATCAGCACGAAATGCCGGGTGGACAATACACCAACTTGCGCCAACAAGCGCGGTCTTTAGGGATTGAAGAACGTTGGGACGACATCGCCCGCACCTATGCCCAGGTGAACCACATGTTCGGCGACGTCATCAAAGTAACGCCCACATCCAAGGTGGTTGGCGATATGGCACTGATGATGGTGACCAGTGGCTTGACCCCAGACGATGTGATGAGTCCGGACCGCGAAATTGCTTTCCCCGAATCTGCTGTGCAATTGTTTGGCGGCGAAATGGGTCAAGCCTACGGCGGCTTCCCCGAAGAACTTCAAAAGAAAATCCTCAAAGGACGCGCGCCCCTGACCAAACGACCCGGTGAGGTACTGCCTTCGACAGATTTAACGAAAGCACATAGCGATGCCGACGGGAAGGTCGGTCGCCGAATTAGTGATCAAGAATTGGCGTCTTATCTTATGTACCCGGATGTCTTCGTCGACTACGCCAAGGTCCGTCGAACTTATGGCAATATCAGCGTCCTGCCGACGCCAGCGTTTTTCTACGGCATGGAAACCAACGATGAAATTAGCGTCGATCTAGAACGCGGTGTGTCCTTGGTGATCCGATTCCTTGCCGTGGGGGATCCCAACGACCAAGGCCGCCGCAACGTCTTTTTCGAACTGAACGGCCAGCCCCGCACGGTACGGGTTATTGATCGGGGCCGCGCGCCCACTGAAGAAGAACACGCCCAGGCCGAAGACGGAAACCCGGACCATGTCGGTGCCCCGATGCCCGGCCTGATCGTCAGTGTGTCTATCAATGAAGGGGACAAGGTCAAGCGTGGCGACGTCCTAGTCGCGATTGAGGCGATGAAGATGGAAACCTCTATTTTTGCGGAAAGAGACGGTGTCATCGACAAAGTCCTCCACCACGTCGGCGCACAGGTAGATACGAAGGACCTGTTGGTTGTGATGGAATCTGAATAGGCTTTGCACCCCGTCGTTATCACGTCAATATAACATCAAAATTTAAACTCGATTTTATTCAAAGCTTATTATGGTCAACGCGCTTTCAAGATATCTAACCGATGATCGACTGAAAATTACTTACATTTCTATTTTGGTCATGACCATCATTGCCGTCGCTGTAGGCGGCGTGACCGTTTTTACGTTGCATAAAGCAGGTATGAAAAGTCAAGAAAATCGGCTTATTGAATACGTCGAAAGCCAAGCGCGCATGGTCGAAGCTATCCTTGCCTTTGATGCACGGCACAGCGCCCAGGATCACCCCTTAGGTGCCGAAGGGGCTACCATAGCTCAGGTTATAGAAGCGCATGAAAGTTTTAAGGGGTTTGGCGAGACCGGGGAATTTTCTATGGCCAAACGTGACGGCGATCAGATCATCTTTGTCCTGCGTCACCGCAATTTTCAAATTGAAAAGCCTAAACCCGTTGCTTTTGATAGCCCCACCGCAGAAGCCATGCACGAAGCGCTTTCTGGCAGATCAGGGGTCATTACCACACTGGATTATAATGGAGTGCCTGTACTTGCTGCCTATGAACCTGTCTCCGGCGGGCACTTTGGAATGGTTGCCAAAATCGACATTTCTGAGGCCCGTGCACCAATAATCAATGCCGCAATTCTCGCTGCAGCTGTATCGGTTCTGTTGGTTACTTTTGGCGCCCTGACCGTGGTCGGAATTAATGCACCGTTACTCCGAAGGCTCCACGATAGCGAAGTACGACAAAGGTCGATCCTTGATAATATTGGGGATGGGATCGTAACCATAGATACTGACCGCAAAATTCAATCGTTCAATAAAGCGGCAGAAAGTATTTTTGGCTATTCGGTCAATGAAATAACAGGCAGAAACGTAAAAGTTCTGCTGCCACAATCGGACCGCGACAATCAGGAATCTTTTCTTGAAAGGTATCTAGGACTGCGCGAGGGCAATTTTACCGGACGAACCCAAGAAATTACCGCCGTAAAAAAAGACGGTACCGAAATTTCCATTTCATTCACTTTGACCCAACTTCAACTAGAAGATACACGCATGTTTGCCGGGGTCATACGAGACATTACCGCACGTAAAGAAATCGAAAATCAGCTGGTGGCAAATACCGTTGAATTATCACTCGCTAACAAAGACCTTGAGCGCTCCAACAAAGAACTCGATGACTTCGCCTATATCGCATCTCACGATTTGAAGGAACCTCTGCGCGGCATCCATAACTATGCGCAGTTTTTGATCGAAGATTATGGCGATAAGTTGGATGAAGAAGGCAATTCCAAGCTGGCCACGTTGACCCGCTTGACCCAGCGGCTAGAAGACTTAATAAATTCACTTTTGCATTTCTCTCGGGTTGGGCGCGTGGATTTGGCAACGAAGGAAGTCGATCTAAATGCGAACGTGATGGAAATTATCGATTCCCTGCATGTATCACTGGCGGAAAACGGCATTGACCTTCGCATTCCGCGCCCCCTGCCCTCCACACATTGTGATGGCGCTAGAATTGGCGAAGTATTTCGCAACCTCATCACCAACGCGATGAAGTACAACGATAAGGAAGAAAAATGGATCGAAGTTGGCTTTGATGACTCGCCCGGCGATGGTAGAGTATTTTATGTTCGGGACAATGGGATTGGCATTCGGGAAAAACACCTTGGGTCAATCTTCCGAATTTTTAAGCGACTTCACGGGCGTGACAAATTTGGCGGCGGGACCGGCGCCGGGCTAACCATTGTTCAGAAAATCGTCCAACGGCATGGCGGTCGAATTTGGGTTGAATCTGAACATAAAATTGGGACAACATTCTTTTTTACCTTGCAGGGCGGAGAATAATTACAATGAGCGACGGGATGGAGCAAAAAAACAGCTGCATTATGATTGTTGAGGACAATCCGGAAGATTTTGAAACCACGTTACGCGCGTTTCGAAAATCTGGTGTCGCCAATAAGATCGTCCATTGCGAGGACGGCGATGACGCGCTGGATTACCTTTATCAAAGGGGCGACCACGCGGACCCTGAGACGTCTCCCAGACCGACCGTCATACTGCTTGATTTGAACCTGCCTGGCACAGATGGCCGGGAAGTCCTGCATGATATCAAGGACAACGATAGTCTAAAGACTATTCCAGTGATCGTGCTGACAACATCAACTGACGAACGTGATATTGAGGATTGCTATTCGAGCGGAGCAAACAGCTACATGCAAAAGCCCGTCAATCTGGACGGGTTTATGGAAGCCATTCAAAGACTGCGCGACTTTTGGTTTAAAGTCGTCGTACTACCCAAGCCACAAGACGGTTAATCCGCTATGACCGTTCGCATTCTCATCATCGACGACAGCCCAGAAGATCAAGAAACCTACCACCGGTTCTTAGAGACTGACGAAGAAACCGAATACAAATTCATTTTCGCTGATTCTGGAGACGCGGCGTTAGAGGCCTGCGAGATCGAGGTTCCCGATTGTATTTTGCTCGATTACAACTTACCGGACACCGACGGCTTGGAATTCTTGTCCGATGCGGCGCATAGTGACGTTTACTTAGCCGAGACAGCCGTCATTATGCTTACCGGTCAAGGCAACGAGAACGTTGCCGTTGAAGCGATGAAACGGGGTGCCATAGATTACTTAGTTAAAGGTGAAATCACCCAAGAACAAATTCGACGCTCGGTGCATTACGCGTTGGAGAAAAAGGTGCTTGAAAAGGAGCTCCGCGAGGCCCGACGTCGGCTTGAAGAGATGGCCTTGGAAGATTCCCTAACCCGGATTGCCAATCGCTATGTCTTCGAAGATCGGCTCAACCAGGCATTAATTCGTGCCGAAAGGTTGGATGAAAAAGTTGGCTTATTCTGTTTTGACCTGGATAAGTTCAAACAGGTAAACGACCAATACGGCCATCAGGCTGGCGATTATGTGCTGCGTGAGATTGCCCAGCGCCTGCTTCAGGTAATGCGCCATTCTGATACCGTTGCACGAATTGGCGGCGATGAATTTGCTGTCATCATGCACACAAATGTCAGCATTCCCGGCGGCGAGGTTTTAGCCGAAAAAGTTTTGGAAGCGGTGTCGCAGCCGATTGTCTATGAGGGGCAAACTTTAAACACTGGCATTAGCATTGGGTTCGCAGTTTATCCCGATCACGGCAAGGATGGGAAATCACTCCACTTCGCCGCAGACGCGGCCATGTACGAAGCAAAGAAATCGGGCGGTGGATATCGAGTGAGCAGCGATTAATACCTAAAATCGCTGCTCCCAATACCAAGAGTCACTCACCCATTTTTATTATCGATTGCATTTTCCAAGAACGGCATGGAACTAATCGTCACATGTCGGACCGGTGCTTCGTTGCCGGCAACAAGGCGGCTCGCTCCGCCGCGTGGAACTTCGACAATATCACCGGGGCCAAGTTCCTTGCTTTCGCCATTGACCTCTGCAGACATCCGTCCTGTCAGCATATAGGTGAATTCTTCGTGCGGGTTGTCGACCAATTCGTCACTGTCGCCCGGCGGCACCTCGGTAAATGTAAAGGCCAAGCGTTCGCCTTCTACCCTGATCGTCCGACGCCCTGAAACCGGCGCATCACCAAACGAATTTAGAATTGGATAGAATGAATTATTCAGCCCTTCAATGATGACTTGAGACTCACCTTCTGCTCGGGTTCGCCCTTCGCCGGAATCGTGAACTTTATTGATCTCATCAACGGACATCGCTTGGTCTGGCACTGCCTCATCTTCGGCTAGGCCAACCACGGTCCAAGTCTGGTCCTTGATATAAAGATAATGCACCGGGCCTTCTTCAGTCGCCTTCATGGAATGGCGCGCAAAAGCCGGCACATGAACAAACATCCCAGGTTCTACCACCCGCCGATCTTTACCGACCAGCGCATTGAGCTTTCCACTGACCGGGAATATCAGCAATTCGTTGGGATGATAATGGAGTTCAGACCCCGTCCCTGCTTCCTTGCTGATCATGCAATAATACATGTACGTGCCCTCAATCACCGGGGCGAGCCCCGTCGAGAGATCAGGCGTCAGATAATGTTTGTCGTAATCTTCGAAACGGTGGAAAGGCATGCGTTATTTCCTTATATTAACACCGAACAGTCGGTTCACCTGTCATCATAACGGTGCATTTTTGCGGGTCAAGGATCGCCTATTATCGCTAAGACGCGATAGTTGTTTCGCCGCGCATGGCAGTTCCACCGTCAGGGTCAGTTACCCAAACCGTCGCCGTTTTTCCATCATCTGAAGGGGCGCCCGCGACAACAAATGGATGATCCATGAATATGGGAGACTGCGCGCGGAACTCAAACCTTGAGAACTGCGCCTCCGGCATTTCTCGTCGGCAAAGCTCCAGCATCAAGGTTGCCAGCAAAGGTCCATGCACGATTAGGCCCGGATAGCCCTCAACCTCTGTCGTGAAAGCATGATCGTAATGAATGCGGTGGGCATAAAAGATTAAGGCTGAGTACCTGAACAATAAGGCGATATCGGGATCAATCGTCCATGTCCATTGGGCCTCACTGGGTGCTGGGCGCGTTGCTGGATCAGTAACAGACGGTGTGCCCGGCGCCGGCATCTCCCGGTAGACGATGTCGTGTTCTTCGTGAATGGCGAGGCCGTCTTCACCAAAGACATCGTGATAAACCAAGACAAACACCAACTTGCCGCTACGGCCTTCTTTATAGGTCACATCTTTGACCTCTGAGACCCGTCGGATGTTTTCACCAACCCGAAGTGGCTTGATATGATCCAATCGACTGCCTGCCCACATGCGGCGCGGCAAGGGAATCGGTGGCAAGAATCCGCCTAATTTTCCATGCCCGTCTTCTTTCAATTCAGATCGTTTTTCTTCCGGCAGGAAATAGAGCCAATGCCACAACAATGGCACTGCATCACCGGACGCGGGGCGCGGATCGTCCCGGTCCAAAGTCGCCGACATTCTAGCCAGTGGCGACACGGTCACTTGGTCGAAACGTTCTTCGGTTTTTCCAATCCATTGCCGCAGGTGATCAAGATCAACTTCCATGCATAAACCTCTCGACATGACTAACAGCCGCCAAGGCACCCGCCGCTTCGATCAATTCACCGTAGACAGGCATATTAACTTGCGCCGCCTTGGTTTCAAATTCGCGTTTCAGGGCTTCGGTATCTTCTTCGCCATCGCTTCGAAGTACCAACACGAAATGCGCTTGGCCGGGGTATTTTTCTTGAATTCTGAGCGCCGCATTCACGAGATTATTAAGCGTATCCCCTGGTGCACCCCGCCCCGTAAACGCGGTCAAATTTAGATGCATGACAAAAGCATCCGGCGCGCTGTGAGCATAGACTCCATCGAGAATTTTCTCGGCGATCCGACCTTCTTCTGTCTGTAAAGTCCCAACCGGTGCGTCGATGGGATTGGCGACACTGGTCCCTGGTGGCAGCTTAAGCGCCTCTAATGCTTGGCGGGTTTTGTCTTCGAAGCGGGCAACATCCAGCCCCAGCCTTGCAAAACTATCGGTTGCCAGCACGCTGGTCCCACCGCCATTGCCAAACAAAGCAATGCGCTTCGTCGGGCGGGATTTATTGGGCGCGAGGAACTGAAACGCCAACAATACATCCAGGAATGATCCAAGACTTTCAACCAATACCGCTCCCGTCTGTTTTGAAAGTGCAACCCAGCCTTCATCGCCACCGGCCAACGATCCTGTGTGTGAGGCCGCCGCCGCCCTGCCCTGCTGGGTGCGTCCGCCTTTCAGTAGCACGACTGGTTTTTTCGAAGCGTTCTGGCTGAGCAATTCAAATATCCGGCGGGCATTTTTGTCGTCTTCAAGATAAAGCCCAATGACGCGAGTTTCCGGATCGCTCAAATAATATTCAAGAACATCTGCTTCATTTAGATCAGCACAGTTACCAACCGTAACCAACCCGCTGAACCGCAAGCCGCGACGTTGACCCAGCCGAACAATGTCTGTCGCCAGTCCACCACTTTGGGAAATCACACCGACAACGCCAGGTTCGTTCGTCGCCCGCTCGGGGAACGTAACACCGCCGCGAGGCGAATAGGTCCCCAAGCAGTTAGGGCCGATCAAGCGCGAACCACCTTCTTTTGCAGCCGCAACGAGCTCATCTTGCAAAGCGACCCCTTCAGGTACCTCGGCAAAGCCACTGGATAAAACTTGAGCGAACTTTACCCGCCCCTTTGCCCCCGCCAACATGGCGGGAACTCTGTTGGCTGCAATCGTTACATAAGCGTAATCAATTGGCTCCGGCGTGTCAGCGAAGGATGAGTAAGCCTTCATTCCATCGATTTCATCCGCCTTGGGATGGATCGGATAGACCGTACCCTTATAGCCAAACTCTTTGAGTCGGCGCAGGAAGGTATTTCCCATACTAAGAGATGTCGCAGATGCCCCCGCAACCGCAATGGTCTTCGGCATGAACAGGGGATCAAGATTGGGTGCCGCGTCCCACTCTGTTTCGCCCTCTCTTTCCGCCAAGATAAACCGCGCATCTGCTGCGACTGCTGCAGTTTCGGAAACGATCAAGGGGTTAATATCAACCTCAGCCACCGTATCGGCATGGGTCATTAGAATCCCATCTGCGCCGCCGAGTTTTATCAGCACATCCACGATGGCATCACGGGATGCTGGCGCTTGGCCGCGCGCACCATCCAACAAAGCACCGCCCTTTAACTCATCCAGCATCCGCCGTGCGTCACCTTCGGTGATAGGGCATACCCGGAAACTGACGTCCTTGAGAACTTCAACAAAAATCCCGCCAAGCCCAACCATGACCATCGGCCCAAAGTTGGGATCGCGGAGACCGCCGATGACGACTTCTTGGCCCGCTGGCGCCATTTCTTCGATCAGATAGCCGTCAACTTTCGCTGACTTAATTTTCGGCGACGTCGCCATGGCGGCAACCGCCGCAGCGACCTCTTCCGCAGATTTAAGATTAATGGCCACACCACCGGCATCGCTTTTGTGAAGAATTTCTGCCGACATGACTTTTACAACGAAGGGGGCGGATAGGCCTTCTATAGCCGCCGGCAGTTCCATAGGTCCCGTTACCACAATGGATTTAGGAACTGAAATTCCGGCGCCTGACAAAACCTGCTTGCCCGCCTGCTCGTCCAACGACGCGCGCGATCCGTCCAAGGCTTTTCGAATTAGTTTAGCTGCATCCATGGAATAAAATCTCAGTAGCTGGTGGGCCAAGTGCGCATCATGTGCTCCCCGACCCCGTTGGTAAGACGCAGGCGATGAACATCAAGCATGCGGATCAAATGGTCTCGGGTTTGTTCAGGCTTAATGACAGATTGTACCGAATAGACCGATGCCAGACCCCAAACATCGTTGTCCTGATTGATTTGTGCCAGTGCTTCTTCGAAGCCGTCATCTCCCGGTTTTTTATTGTGCACGATCTTGGTCGCTGCCACCGGGTCCATGAAACTGACTTCGGCTGTGGGCCACGCGCAAATGTCGTCCGAATGCCTTCCACCGCCCATGGTGACATAGGCACGACCGTAACTTTTTCGTAAAATCACTGTTATGGTCGGCACCGTAATCAACGTTGTCGCATTCATAAAGTTCATGATCTTACCTGGCGCCCCTTCGCGTTCCGCATCCAAGCCAATCATAAAGCCAGGGGTATCCACAAACTTTACAATGGGAATGTTGAACGAATCGCACATCACCGTGAAGCTGATCATTTTCTTAATCGCGTTGATGTCCATGGACCCACCCTTGAACTTCGGATTGTTGGCAATGATCCCAACGCTTTTTCCATCCATTCGTGCGAAGGCCGTCACCGCCGGTTTTCCATAGCGGGCTTTCAATTCAAAAAAGCTGTCCTTATCGACGACCTTCTGAAGAATTTTTTTAACGTCATAGACCTGAGTTCGTCTGGTTGGGAGAACATCGCCAATGTCAGCCATGTCCTCACCGGAACCAGCAGTCACAGCAACTTCCGGCGGAGCTTCTTTATGGTGGCTTGGCAGATAACTCAGGAATTTCCGTATTTCCTCCATCGCCTCTTCATCCGTATCTACGGCCCGGTCGATCAAACCTGTTGTCTCCGCATGCAATTTCCACCCGCCGAGTTCTTCCAAATCAACATCCCGCTTCAAGGCTTCGGAGACCAATTTCGGGCTGGAGACGGCCATGATCGAACCTTTGCGCATAACAACAAAGTCCGAACAACACGCAAGCCAAGCCGACGAGCCGAACGAATTTCCCAATGCCGCCGCCGCCCAGGGCGTCACCCGGGTGCGCTGAAACTGATGTATGTCATTGCCCAGCATAGTTCCCATGCCTTTGGAGCCCATCGCGTCCGGCAACCGTGCGCCTGTGGATTCTCCAATGAAGATCACAGGCAGACCGCGCTCTGTCCCCGTACGTCTGATCCAACCGACCTTTTTCGAATTTGTCGCGCTGGTAGATGCGCCTTTGACAGTGAAGTCATTAACCACGACCCCAACATCGCGCCCGTCCAACTGCGCGTAGCCTACAAGTTTGCCATCGCCGGGCGTGTTGTCAGCATCCTTGGCAAAGGAGGATGTTCCGAACAACCCTGATTCGACGAAGCTGCCGTCATCTACCAAGCAATCAATGCGTTCGCGGGCATTGAGTTGACCTTGCTCCTTACGCTTAGCAAGTTTCGCTGGCCCGCCCATGCCGAGGGCTTTTTCCAGATGGACTTCATATTCTTCGAGACGATTCTCGAGATCGGTTTTTTCTTCGCTCAAGGCACTCTCCTAATTTTGGCCTAACTTAACGCATCCATAATTTCTTTACCCATTTCTGCCGTGGAGGCTTGGCCACCCATATCACGGGTCTTCACTGGGCTTTCTTTAATCACCCGTTCGATGGCATCCAGAACAGCATCGCCCGCTTCCTTGTAGCCAAGGTGTTCCAGCATCTGTGCACCACACCAGATCATGCCGATGGGGTTGGAAATGTTGCGGCCTGCAATATCAGGGGCAGAACCGTGCACCGGCTCAAACATCGATGGATAATCTTTCTCCGGATTCATGTTTGCCGAGGGTGCTATGGCGATGGTGCCGGTTACGGCAGGGCCCAGATCAGACAGAATATCGCCAAACAAGTTGCTGCCGACGACAACATCAAACCAATCCGGGTTCTGCACGAACTGCGCGGTCAAGATATCGATGTGATATTGATCGACCTTCACGTCCGGGTATTTCTTAGCCATTTCCGCCACCCGTTCGTCCCAATAGGGCATGGTGTGAATAATTCCGTTAGATTTAGTCGCTGATGTCAGGTGCTTCTTCGGCCGACTTTGCGCCAGATCGAACGCGTATTTTAGAATTTTATCGGTGCCCTTACGCGTGAAGATGGTTTGCTGCATGGCAACTTCTTCGTCTGTGCCTTCATATAACCGCCCGCCAATAGACGAATATTCGCCTTCATTGTTTTCCCGCACCACCATCATGTCGATGTCACCGGCTTGGCGCCCGACAAGCGGGCACGGGATGCCATCAATCAGTTTCACAGGGCGAAGCGATACGTATTGGCGAAATTCGCGGCGAATGGGAATCAGCAACCCCCACAACGAAACATGGTCCGGAACGCCTGGAAATCCAACGGCACCCAAATAAACCGCATCGTGCTTTTCAATCTGCTTCAAGCCGTCTTCGGGCATCATCGCACCCTTTTTGGCATAGCGTTCGCACGACCAATCATATTCATCCCATTCGAACTCAATGCCGAATTTCTTACCTGCGGCTTCCATCACTCGCATGCCTTCAGGCATCACTTCATTCCCAATTCCGTCGCCGGGAATTACTGCGATCTTGTGCTTCGCCATATTTTTCTAATTCCTTATTTACGCCACACTGTAGCAAGCCAGGGTTGCTGTTCGAGAGGCAATCCTGCTGGTCTGTAATATTTTTGAATTGGGGTAAAACCTACAGCCTCGACCATGCTGAGCCAAGTCCTGTCGTCATAAAAAACGCCGTAGCGCTCACCGCGCCAGTCTTCGTCATCGTTACCCCGGGGATTGGAACAAAAAAGTACCCCGCCTGCCTTCAGCGCCGCCTTTAGTTCATCCAAAATTCGAGGGGCTTGACTACTCGGCACGTGAAAAAACGATGCATTGGCAAAAACCCCATCGAAATGACTATCTGGAAGGTCCAACTCTAGAAAATTCTGTTCCCACACTTCGCAGTCCGAATGCCTGCGCGCCAGTTTCGCCAGTTCGACGGACCCTTCCAGGCCAATCGGGCGATGATCCATCTCTTTGAAAGCGATTAAATCTCGACCTGGGCCACAACCGAAATCCAGCACGGTATGCGGCCCGTCGCCTTCAATCGCCTCCAACACTGCGTGACGGTTCTGGCTGACATCATGATCTTTGGTGCCGTGCCAGAACTGTTCGGCGACTTGGTTGTAATAACCTAGCGTCCCGTCAGATATCGCCTTTAGATTGTCGGCGTCTTGGGACGGTTGACGTGGCTCCATTGCAGTACTACCTCCGTAAGAACAAAAACTTGGACGGGATGCCCCTTATGATCAAGAAACGCAGAGACGAAGATCGTGGACAGGCCGATATCGATTGGCTGGACGGTCGCCATAGCTTCTCCTTCGCGCATTATTATGACCCTGAATACATGGGGTTCAAGTCGCTCAAGGTGATTAACGAGGACAAATTCGCCGCAACCTGCGGATTTCCGACTCATCCCCACAAGGATATGGAAATCATCAGCTATATGCTGACTGGATCGCTGGAGCACAAAGACAGCGTCGGCAACGGATCGACCATTAAAACCGGTGACGTGCAACGCATGACCGCCGGCACAGGCATTCGGCACAGCGAATTTAACCCGTCCGAAGACATCCAGAACCATTTTTTCCAAATCTGGATCGAGCCCGATCAAAATGATCTGGAACCTAGTTGGGAAGAAAAGACCTTTGACGAAGACGCCAAACGCGACACCTTATTGCTGGTGGCGTCAAAGACGGGGCGAGATGGCTCTCTGAGCCTCAGCCAAGACCTGGATCTGTATGCGACACGATTAGACGCGGGTAAGTCTATATCTCACGAGTTGGCCAAAGGAAGGGATGCTTGGCTGCAAGTTGCAGAAGGAACTGTGACCGTTGGCGATGTAACCCTGAACAAGGGAGACGGAGCTGCTATCAGCGATGAATATGGATTCACCCTGACTGCAGGAGAAGACGCTCACGTCTTAGTGTTCGATATCGCCTAAATCTTATATTTCCTTGACGAGAGGGAGGGTATCCTTGTCATAATCACTTATTATGACAGATGAAAAAACGCCTCGCGGCTATCACGACATGGGCGGTCTTCCCGGCGGCCCTGTTGAACAAACCGAACATATCCTCGCACCCTGGGAAAAACGCGTCGATGCGCTGACCATGGCGCTGAGCGCCCCCAAGATCGGCAAGCGTGCCTTCTACGTTGATGAACGCCGAGACAAGATCGAGACCATGGGCGAGGATAAATACGAATCCCTCACCTACTACGAGCTTTGGATGGCGTCTGTTGCGGGGGTTCTCGTGGATAAGGGCATGCTGACGGAAGAAGAAATCGAGGCCAAAATGGCTGAAATCCGGGATCGCTTGGGCCTTGAAGCGGAGAGCGCATAATGGCTGAAGAACCCACCCGCTTTAGCATCGGCGACCAAGTTCATATACGTGGCGACTATCCGCCGGGCCACATCCGCACACCATATTATATTCGTGGTAAATCTGGCGTTATCGCCGACGTCATCGCCGCCTATGATAATCCGGAAGAACGCGCGAAGGGTCACTATGACGAACCCAAGCAGCCGCTCTATCGGGTTCGCTTTATGCAGACCGAGGCTTGGCCTGATTACAGCGGCAGTCCAGAAGACACGATAGATATTGAAATCTTCCAACACTGGCTAGAAGCCGTTTAGGAAAATCATCATGCTGAAAACAAATGATCCGGCGGAACTAACTGCAACCGAGGCCGCAGCCGAAATCGCGGACGGCTCCTTGACCGCGACGGCGTTGATGGAGGCCCTGCTCGCCCGCGTCGAAGAGCGCGAGCCGACGGTTAAGGCATGGGTTCACTTGGATAATGATCAGGCGCTTAGTGCCGCGCGGGAAAGCGATGCATCGGGTACAGGCCCGCTTAAAGGAATTCCCGTCGGCGTCAAAGACATCATCGATACCGCCGACATGCCGAGCCAGTACGGATCACCAATCTACAAGGATAACCAGACACGAGGCGAAGCCTCTTGCGTGACGCTGACCAAGAACGCTGGCGGAATCATCATGGGTAAGACCGTCACTACTGAATTTGCCGCACGTGGCCCCGGCCCGACCACCAACCCCCACAACCCAGCACACACACCCGGCGGCTCGTCCAGTGGGTCCGCCGCGGCGGTCGGGGCGATGATGGTGCCGTTGGCGTTTGGCACCCAGACGGTCGGATCAACACTTCGGCCCGCATCCTATTGTGGCGTCTATGGCTATAAACCGACCTTCGGTGAATTCGGTCAGAATGGCGTGAAGGAGAACACGGCTGAGTTGGATACTGTCGGTCTGTTCGCCCGCAGCGTCGAAGATATCTCGCTGTTCCGTTCAGGAATGCTTCGCCTAGGCGATAACCCATTGAATGGACCTGATATTGCTGGTCTTCGTGTTGGTTTCTGTCGAACCCCGCATTGGCATGAAATCGATGCGTCTACTCAAACCTTATTGGAAGACGCTGCAGCTCAGCTCACCAAAGCTGGCGCAACAGTGGAAGACCTGACCTTGGATGAAGACGCGTTCGAGGAAAGTCGCTTGGCAAACCTGGTCGTCAACAAGTACGGCATGAACAGAGCCTTGGCGTGGGAACTCAAAAACCACTACGACCAAATCACCGATATTCTAAAAAATACCCATCTTGTGGACAGCACCACCTTCACCCACGGCGAATGGAGGAATGCAATCCGCGCCAACGAAAACTACCGCCGCCGCTTCGCTAAAGAAACCAAAGACTACGACGTCATGCTAACCGCCAGTAGTTTTGGCGAGGCCTTGGAAGGGACCGCCCTGACCGGTAGTGCGACAATGAACAATTTAGCGACCCGAACCCAAATCCCGGCAATTTCCATCCCCGCCTTCACCGGCCCCAAGGGTTTGCCGGTGGGCGCACAACTGATGGGTCACTGGGGTGAAGATCATAAATTGCTGGAAGCGTCACAGACTATCGCTTCTGTTTTGATAGAGGACTAAACCATGGCCGACGATGACCTCATCCATATGCCCATTCCCGCCCACCACCAGGGCCACGACCATGAGCTGACCTTCCAACCGGACGAGGAAGAAAGCCTGGGTCACTATGGCGTTATGGAGATGGCGGTTCGCGAATTGATGATCGAGAAAGGCATCCTTGATGCTGGTGAATTCCGCCAGCGTGTGGAACGCATTGATGAACTTACGCCCGCCATGGGCGCGAAAGTCGTTGCCCGCGCCTGGACTGATCCCGATTTCAAGAAGCGCCTGCTGGAGAACCCGACAGAAGCTGTCACCGATTTTGGCATCGTGATGGGGCACGTGACCCTTTATGTCGTCGAGAATACATCAGACGTTCACAACGTCGTCGTCTGTACGTTGTGTTCGTGTTACCCGAAACCTTTGCTGGGCGCGCCGCCGGATTGGTACAAAAGCCGCAATTACCGGACCCGCACGGTCAGCGAACCCCGCAAAGTTCTGGCCGAATTCGGCACCGATATCCCCGACGACAAACAAGTCCGCGTGCACGACAGTACGGCTGATTTACGTTATATGGTTCTGCCGGAACGCCCCGAAGGCACAGACAGCATGAGCGTCGAGGAATTAGAAGAACTGGTCACCCGGGATTCGATGATCGGTGTTGTTCCCGCTTCGGCGGTGGCATAAGGCTCGGCCATGAACGCAGCTTCTCCAAAACCAAAACCCATCCGTTGGCAGGAACCCGACGGCACGCCGGTGTCGTGTGAGGAAAAACTGAAGGTGCTGAACGAAAATCTGGATGAAATTCGCCAGTACTGCCAAGACGCGTTCGAAGATGCTCTTCTGATGGACTGCGACGAAGAACAAATTCGGGACGTGTTTGCCTCTGTCGTTTCATCGATGAAGAACCCTTACGGGAAGGATTGATATGACCACCCCACCCGTTATCGAATTTTCCGGTGTCACCACAAGTTTTCACGATAATCATGTCTTTAAAGACCTCAATTTCACCTTGGAAAAAGGGGAGTCGGTTTGTCTTGTGGGAACGTCCGGGTCTGGCAAGACATTACTCGTAAAAACTGCCATTGGCTTGGTACCGCCCGACCGCGGCACGATCAAAATCGATGGCCAAGACATCTGGAAAATTTCTGAAAGTACGCGCCTAAAACTACAAAAAAAGATCGGCATGTTGTTTCAAAAATCAGGCCTGTTCGACAGCCTGCATGTCTGGGAAAACATCGCCTTTCGCCTGCTGCAAGACAAATCAATGACCCCGGTCGAAGCCAAAGAAATCGCCATCGAAAAACTGCGCTTGGTCAATTTGCCCGCCAGTGATGCGGACCTGTATCCAACCGAACTTTCCGGCGGCATGCAAAAACGCGTCGGCCTCGCCCGCGCGATTGCCACTGATCCTGAAATCTTGCTGTTGGATGAACCTACTGCGGGCCTCGACCCCATAACTTCCAACAAGATCAACGACCTAATTCTGGAATTGGTCGATGCATTAGGCGTCACAGTCCTGTCCGTCAACAGCGATATGGTCGGTGCCAAACGCCTGTCCCACCGCCTCGCCATGCTCCACGACGGGCACATCATCTGGACAGGTCCGAGTGAGAACATGTTCGAGAGCGAGAACGAATACGTCGATCAGTTCGTGAACAGCCGGGCTCAGGGTCCGATTAGTACGATTGTGTTTGCGGCGGGGTAGAGATCTACTTCCCCTGAAACTGCGGCTTCCGCTTCTCCATGAATGATGTCCGGCCTTCTTTGTAGTCTTCTGAATTGAAGCACTTGTTGAAGGCATCAATGACGGAACCCATGTCGCGTTCTTCGACGTCTTTGACCATTTCAATGGCAACTTTCTTGATGTGCGAAATCGTCAACGGTGCGTTGGCAGCGATGCGTTCCGCGTATTCCTGAACGTAGGTTTCGAGGTCATCATCGGCAACAATCTTGTTAATGAACCCCATGTTGTAGGCTTCTTCGGATTTGAACTGTCGGGCGGTGAAGAAAATGTCTTTCACGAACGAAGGACCGACCAAGTTCATCAGCAAGCGGACTTTGTCATGCCCATATCCGAGCCCCAACTTTGCCGCAGGCACCGCAAATGTGGAGGCTTCGGTGCAGACACGTAAATCACAAACCGTTGCTAATCCCATTCCACCACCGATGCAGTAGCCCCGGATCATGGCGATGGTTGGTTTCGGAAAATTATAAATGCTGTCGTAGGCGCGGCTGACGTTCTCGTTATAATTCTTGATCGCCTCTTCCGATGCGCGTTCATTTTCGAACCTGGAAATATCGGCACCTGAAACAAAAGCGCGCCCACCAGCCCCAGTCAGTACAACAACACGAATGTCATCGTCATTTTTAAATTCTTCCAAGTAACCTTCAACCGCGGCCCACATGTCGAGAGACACGGCGTTGTGTTTTTCAGGATTGTTGAAAATAATGCGTCCGACAGGACCTTCAACTTCGGATAAAATTTTATCGGTAGCCATGAGTGGCGTCTCCTTTATATCTTAAATGACAGTGCGGGATTTTAGGTCCGCGAGTTGTTCTTCGCTGTAGCCAAGATCGCTCAGCACTTCATCGGTATGTTCACTTCGTTCCGGCGGTGCTACCTCGAGTTTGCTTGGCGTGCGGCTTAAGGAAATAGGTTGGGTGATGAGATTTATATCGCCCAGCTTTTCCGAATGAACGGTCTGGCTCATGCCCAGGTGTTTGACTTGGGGTTCTTCGAATGCCTGGTCAATCGTATTGATCGGCCCGCACGGACACCCTGACGCCAACAAGCGTTCGATGAGTTCTTTGGTATTGATCGTCTTGGTGATGGCAGTGATCTCGTCATGGAGTTGATCGCGGTTTTTCGAACGTGCCGGGCCATCGATGTAATCAGGATTTTCAAGCCAGTCCTCACGATCCAATTCCTTGCAGAACCGACCCCAAATGTTTTGTCCAGCAACGGCGATGTTCATGTAGCCGTCTTTGGTCTGGTACACGCCGGTCGGGATGCTGGTCGGATGATTATTGCCGGCTTGTTGCGGGACGTTGCCATCCATGGTCCAGCGCGCCGCCTGGAAATCCAACATGAAGGTCATGGCTTGTAGCAAGGAACTTTGCACCCACTGCCCTTCACCGGAGGTTTCGCGTTCGAACAGAGCAACCATGATCCCATGGGCGCAGAAAATACCTGCGGTTAAATCCGCAATAGGAATACCGACCCGCATGGGACCTTTTCCGGGCTCCCCGGTAATCGACATTAGACCACCCATGCCTTGTGCTACTTGATCAAATCCAGGATTCCCCATGGCTGGGCCGTCCTGGCCGAAACCTGAAATGCTGCCCAAGATGATGCGAGGATTGACCGCCTTCAACGAGTCGTAATCGATGCCAAGCTTGTGCTTCACGCCGGGCCGGAAGTTTTCAACAACGACATCCGACTTGGCGACGAGTTTCATAAAAATCTCAACTGCTTCGGGCTCTTTCATGTTGAGGGTGATGGAGCGCTTGTTGCGCTGCAAATTTTGAAAGTCGGAGGTATGACGCGGCGCGCCCAAGGCACCATCCGGGTCCAGGGCCTCTGGCATTTCAACCTTGATCACGTCGGCACCCCAGTCAGCCAGCTGGCGAACGCAGGTGGGACCGGAGCGGACTCGGGTCAGATCAAGAACCTTTACTTTGGAAAGTGCGGAGGAAGCGGGTTTATGCGGCATAAAATTTCTTTCGGTTAGCTTTAAGAAAACAGGTTTTACAAATTTTTGGCGTGATTGGCTATGCCTTTGCGGCAAATTCTTTAAGGGAACTCATATCCGGTGCGTCGAACAAATTGGCGCAAACTTTTTCAAGCCGGTCCGCATCAGCATCGGACCATCCCGCAAAGGCAATGTTAGCGCGGAATTTGACTTCGAGTTCATCTCGCAACACGGGCTCTCGCACACCGCCCCGAAGATGCGGTTGGCGGGCTTCACGTACACTGCCATCCTTAAGCGTCGCGCGCACGTGGCCTGAATAATTCCGCGGATATTCGTCGTTGGGGTCGATCACATAATTGACTTTGCCCGCAACCGCCAAGATATCCGGGTCGGAAATTTTTTCGTCGGTAAACTGCAGCAATCCTGCCGCCTGATCGACCAATCCAACGGCGACACAGAAGGCGCCGCTGAATTTTGCTGAATAAGGCGTGGAGGGCCGCTGCTTCTCCGCCACCACTTCCCAGAGGCGATGCACAGTGCCTTCGCCAACATTACAATCAATGCTGACGATGTCGCGGTGATCTAGACCTTCCTTGGCCAGCTTAATGGCGCAATCAATGAAGGGCTGGGTCATGGTGCCACAGGCGTAGGGTTTGACGGCGATGTTTTCCATCCACCATTTTTCGCCCAAGCCTTCGGTGATATGGCTGTAATCGCGCTCAATGCTGTGATCGGCGAAGGCAAAGAAGAACCCGTGTTCGCCTTCCAAAACAGTGCGCGGTCCTGCGAACCCATGCTGCCCCATAAGCGCCGCACGAATGCCGCATTGTGCGGCCCAGCCCGGATGGAAACGTTTGGTCCACGTCCCTTCGGCTAAGTATTCGATAATACCCGACGCCATACTGCCCGCGACTCCCAAAGCATCGGTCATTTGCTTGGCATTTAACCCCAACGCTACGCCAACACCCGCGGTCGCCCCCAAGGCCCCGGCGACTGCTGTTGGATGGAACCCAGCCCTATGCATACCGGTCGGGGCCACCAGTGCCATGCGACACATCAGTTCCATGCCGGCGACCACGCCGCGCAATGCATCATCACCAGACCGGCCATAGCGTTCACATGCCGCCAATACTGCGGGCATGATGACCGTGGTGTTGTGCATTGGGTTGCCTTCAAAGGTATCGTCGTAGTCTTCGCCATGACAGGCCGTGCCGTTGATGACGGCGGCCCCCGCAGCGTCATAGGATTTGTCGTGGCCGAAGGCGGTGCAGGATCCTTCGCCGTCCCAGCCCGCCTTGATCGCGCCGATATAGTTTTCATCTTTTGCCGCGATACTAAGACCCGCGAAATCCAACAGCGCGTTGGCCACAGCGACTCGGGCATCTGGCGTCACTTGATCAGACGTCAGGTCGGCAACGAATGCCGTAAATATCTCGCTTGCTGAATTAGCCATCAACGTTTCCTCAGCCGTACAGCCACGGGAATTCTTCCCGGTAGGCTTCATCAAATTCGTCTATTTTATCCGTTTCCTGCAAGGTCAGTGCGATCTCACCAAGTCCATTCAAGATGCAATGTTTTTGAAACGGCTCGATCTCAAAGGAATGCTCCTCCCCGCCGGGACCCGTGACCGTCTGGTTTTCCAGGTCAACGGTGATCGAAGGGTCATTGGCTTCCCCCAAACTGTGGCGCAGCGCAGCGCAAACTTCCTCCGGAAGTTGGATTGGTACAAACCCATTCTTCACCGCATTGGAGGCAAAAATGTCACCGAAGCTGGGCGCAATAACGGCTTTCAAGCCGAAGTCTTGGAGGGTGTAAACTGCTCCTTCCCGGGAAGACCCACAGGCGAAGTTGGTGTTACCGATGATAAACTGTGCGTCCCGGTACTTTGCCTGATTGAGAACAAACTCGGGACGTTCCTTACCGTCCTCATCCAAGCGCGCATCGTGGAAACAGAAATCTTGATAGCCGGGTTCTCGGGGTTTTTTGATGAAACGCGCTGGCAGAATTCGGTCCGTGTTGACGTTCAATTCGTCCATGGGTGCCGCAATTCCGGTAAGCTTGGTAAACTTTTGCATATCGGTCCCTAAGCCTCCTTCAATGTGCGAACATCTGTCAAATGACCTGTCACTGCGGCAGCGGCGGCCATGGAAGGGCTGACCAAATGGGTGCGTGATCCCCGCCCTTGTCGCCCTTCGAAGTTGCGGTTGGAGGTTGATGCACTACGCTGTCCCGGACGCAGGTCATCGCCATTGATGCCCACGCACATGGAGCAACCGGGCTCCCGCCATTCAAACCCAGCCTCTACCAAGATTTTATCTAGCCCTTCGTCTTCCACCTGCTTCTTGACCAGGCCAGTGGCAGGAACAGCCAGAGCCGGAACTGTAACTTTACGACCCTTAACGACTTCAGCAGCATCGCGAAAATCTTCGATACGACCATTGGTGCAGGACCCGATGAAGACCTGATCAACAGGGATATCTGTCATCAGCATGCCGGGTGTCAAATCCATATAACGAACGGCACGTTCCAACTTTGCCCGACGGTTGGGATCGGACTCATGCTCTGGGTCCGGCAACACGTCAGTGATCGCCACGACATCTTCTGGGCTGTTACCCCACGTCACCATCGGCGCGATGTCGCCTGCTTGTAGGGTAACTTCCTGATCGTACGCGGCACTGTCGTCAGACGCCAATGTCCGCCACCAGTCGGCGACTTTATCAAAGTCTTCTTCACTCGGCGCGAAGGGACGACCTTTCACATATTCAATAACTTTCTCATCGGGTGTGATAAGACCTGCACGCGCACCAGCCTCAATCGACATGTTGCAGACTGTCATGCGCTGTTCGACGTTCATCGCACGAATGGCTTCGCCAGTATATTCGATCACATGTCCGACGGCACCGCCCGCACCAACCTTGCCGATGATGGCCAAGATGACATCCTTGGACGCCACGCCAAACGGCAAAGCGCCGGAAACATCAACCCGCATGGTCTTGGGCTTTTGCCGCCAAAGCGCTTGGGTCGCCAAGACATGTGCCGATTCCGAAGAGCCCACGCCGAAGGCAAAAGCCCCTAACGCACCGTGGGTGGATGTATGAGAATCTGCACCAGCGATGATCATGCCGGGCTGGGTAATTCCTTGTTCCGGCCCGACCACGTGCAAGATTCCCTGACGGATATCGCCGAGGCCAAACAATTGAATGCCAAATTCTTCCGCATCCTTGGTGATGATTTCCACCATGGCGCGGATTTCCGGATTTTTAATTCCGTCGAGGCCCTTGGCGCGGGCTTCAGGTTCGGTTGGCACATAGTGATCAGCAAAACAAAAGACCTGCGACGGGCTTTTGACCGCATGGCCTTCGGCCCTGATTTTAGCGAACGCGTGAAAGGTGTTTTCCTGACTCAACAACCGATCAATATACAGAAGGTCCGCACCGTCTTCACGGGTCGTGATAACGTGACGGTTCCAAATCTTCTCAAAAATGGTTTTAGGATCGCTCATTCTAGTTCCCACGTTCGCCGGAATTCATTCACAGAGAGTCTCTACGTTTCGAAATAAAATTGATTGAACCGGCGACCCTTATTCGTCCGAGAGGGTATCGACTTTCGTCGCACGAATTTTCTGAATTGCATTGGTCAACGGTATCCAAAAAACGGTGAGAAGAGATGCCAACAGGAAACCAACCACGATCGGGCTTTCTAGGAATCGCAACATGTTGTGGTCGTAGAAGACCATCCCATTTTCCCAGTTTTCCTCAATCAGTTTGCCGAGGATCAGCCCCATAACAAAAGGTGCCGGGCCAAATCCATGACGCAGCATCAGAAAGCCCAACACGCCAGAAACCAACATGACATAGACATCAAATGTGGACTGGTTCAGCGCATACGAACCAACGACGGAGAACACCAAGACAATTGGCCACAGGAATGTACGGGGGATCAATGTAACCCGAGCAAAGACTTTCGCCCCCGCCATTCCGAGGAAGAAGAACATAAAGTTAGCGATCAACATCGCACCAAAGATGGCATAGACAAATTCAGGGGTTTCACGGATCAGGTACGGTCCCGGACGGAACCCATGCATCATAAGCGCGACCAAAATTATAGCTGTAGAGCCACTGCCTGGGATTCCCAGAGACAACGTCGGCACCATGGCACCGCCCGTGGCAGCATTGTTGGCGGCTTCTGGCCCGGCGATACCTTCGATGGATCCTTTGCCGAATTCTTCTGGGGTTTTCGACCAGCGCTTGGCTTCGTTGTAGCCGATAATCGCGGCGACCGTCGCGCCTTCGGCGGGAAGGATTCCAATAACAGTACCGATAATTGAAGACCGCAAGATCGTATTCTTAACCAGCTTAAAATCGGCAATGCTCGGAAGCTTAATGGCGACGTCCTTTACCAACTCCATTTTCTTCTGGAGTTTACCCGATTGGTTTAACAATTCGCCAAAGGCAAACAGGCCGATCAGAACCGGTACGAAACCGATCCCTTCTTCCAGCATGTACATATCGAACGGAATAAATCGCTTGATGCCGGTCCCAATATGCATGCCCACGGTACCGATGAGCACACCAAAGGCACCAGAGATCAAATTACGCAAGGAAGAGCGACCGCTGATGGTTGCCAACATGGACAGACCGAATATCGCCAAAGCGAAATATTCGACATGCCGAAAACTGGTGGCGATCGTGGAAAGAGCAGGTGCGGCTACGATAAAAATAAGCAGGCTAATAATGCCGCCCATGACACTGGCAAAAGCCGCCATGCCAAGTGCCCGGCCTGCTTCACCCCGTTGCGACAACGGATAGCCATCAAAGGCGGTTGCGACAGCGGGTGGTGCACCAGGGGCATTAATAAGAATGGCGGTGATTGAGCCGCCAAAAGTGCCCGCACAGTAAAGCGCTGCCAACATGCAGATCGCGGGAATTGCATCCATGCCAATGGTCAGCGGCAATAACAGGGCAATTGCCATGCTTGAGGTTAAGCCTGGCAATGCACCAACCAACACGCCGATAACAACGGCAATAAAGATCAGACCGATATTTGTCGGCTCAAGGATTAACGTAAACCCTTTGATTATTGGGGCCCATTCCATGGAAATCTAACCTTGCTACTGAATCCCGAGACCGATCATGCCGGGCTCGAAATTGACGGAAAAAAGAACTTTAAACAGAAGAAAAACAAGAATTGGAAAAAGAACAATGAACGGGCCGAGGATTTTCCAGCGTCGTTCTCCCCACATTACGGGTAAAACAATGCAAATTAGGACGACCGTGACAAGTGTCCCCATCCACGCCATAGACGCCGCAATCGTAACCGTGACGACAGTGGTTACATAGGTAATGGGTTTAATGCGGTCCCGACGGTCATCGTCGAGCACAGCGCCATTTTTTCCCTTCAGGTGCTGTTCAAGCGGCAGGAAAATTACCAACGCCATGATGCACCCGAGCACAAGCTGAGGAAACCACGTCGGCGGCACAACGGACGTGAAAGCCGCCATTGGCTTTTCCCACGTCGTTGTATGGTACCAACCCAATAAGCAGACGCCTAAAACAATTAAGGCGATGACCGTGTCGGTTCGGTTAAGATAACCGGATGAGGAGGCACCCGACTCCTGGGTGCCTCCTGCATCTTGTCCAGTTGGCAATTGTGGTGTTTCGCTCACAACAATATCCTCAGATCTACCGGATTATATTATTTAGCCGCTTTCATCCGAGCGACGGCCTTTACGGCTGCTTTGTGCATATCGCCCAAGTTCTTCTGCCAGGGCCCATGACCCGCAACAGCTTCTTTTGGGTTCAATCCGGATGCCATTAGATAACCAGCAAAGACCTTATGTCGCATGGCCTTTACAAGCGAATCCGTGAGATGTTTCCGGGCCTTTTCCGGCGTGCCTTTTTTCACCACATAACCGCGGGTCGTGGAAGCAAGCACGTTCCAGCCTTTCTCAATCGCCGTCGGAACGTTGGGATAATCCTTCAGACGCTTCTCACTGAGAACGGCAACAGCGCGAAACTTACCGGCTTCGATTTGGTCAGCCGCTTCACTGACATTCAAAGCAGAAAGGTCATGTGCCTTCGCCAATTGACCACTGGTCATCGGACCCGCACTTCCATAGGAAACAAATTTGTATTTGATCCCTGCAGCACGCGTGAATTCATCAATGGCGATATGATCCGTACTATTGGCACCAGCACCTGCCCAGCTCAAAGTCTTCTTCTTCGATGAGGCAACGACTGCTTCAATCGTTTTATTTGGGCTATCAACATGGTTGAGGAAAAACACGGGGTCATCCATCGCACGGGCGACGCCAACCATGTCACCAATCGTGATCGGTGATTTAGTCGCCAGCACATTCATGTGCGATTGCGTAATCGCCATGATCGTACAGCCGTCAGCTTTACGACGTGCAAAATACTCGTGCGCGCGCCGGGCCATGCCGCCACGTTTGTAGACGACAACCATGTCACCTTTTAGATAACCACTTTTCTTTAAGTAACGCCGTGTCCTGATCATCATCATCCGCGCGGTTGTGTCGGTACCGCCACCTGGTGACGCATGCGAAATCACTTCGACCTTATCGCAGACAGGTTTTTCGAACATTTTCTTCTTTTTCTTCTTCTGGGCCTCGGCACCGGCTGTCGCGGCAATAATGCCAGCCATGGCCAAAATCAGCGCGGTCCCGGCCACATTGGCAAAGGAACCGGCCTGTTTTAAAGACTGTCTCATGGTGATCCTCCCTTTAGATTTTTCTATTTTAAGATAACTCTGAAACTGCTCCCCGCAGCTTCAGCCGAAACCAGTCGCATTAACAAGTAGTTGCGACACCTCCATCGTAATAAGGGGTGATGAGCTTAGCCCAATATTCCCCTTTGTCAAAACAGATAGACTTCCCAAATATCCGAACGGGCCTTATTCCTCTATCGCCAATAGCCCGCGTTCCTTACCAGCCATGACGTGATGTTTCATCGCTGCACCCGCGCCTCTTACGTCCCCCACCGAAATACGCTCAACAATTGCGCGGTGTTCAGCATTTGATGTTTTCAGTCCTTCCAGCGTCAGCATCGCCCGCTGGCGGAACAACTGGAGTTCGTTATCCATGTTGGTATAGGCCTTCGCCAGTCGTGGATTACCGGTAAAGTCCATCAGCGTGGCGTGAAATTCGATGTTTATTGGATAATAGGTTTCAAGATCGTGCGCGTCCGCCGCAATTTCCATTTGCTCTACGAACTCGACCAGAACATCTTTTTCGGCGTTGGTAATACGCTTGGCAATTTGCTTGCCTGCATGCTCTGCCAATACGGCCCTTATTTCGTAGAGGTTCAGGGCTTCTTCCAGGCTGATTTTGCGAACGAACATGCCCCGGTTAACCAATGACTCGACCAGTCCCGCCTGCTCCAACTTACGCAGAGCCTCGCGAATGGGGCCGCGGCTGATCGACAGCTTACCTGCCAACATGTTCTCGTTGATCCGCTCGCCAGCCTTCAAGTCGCCATTGAGAATCATACGCTCAAGCTCACGCTTCACCACAGAAGTCAGCGACTCCTTGCGAATAAAGTCTAGTTCCGAACCAACCAGTTCCAATTTCGGGACTAATGCAACAGCTGCCATCGGCTAGTTTCCTCTAATAATCTTTACGCCTTTAAAACGAGATTATAATGTTGATTGTGAATTGTCAGCAATTTTATTGAGTCTCGGTTGACAGTTCGGCTCTGATACCGGAAACAAAGAAGATACCAAGGTCACAACGGATATGAATATGACAACGCCCGCCGAAATTGTAAGCCAAATGGAAGCCCGCTCTGTTAAGGAAACAACTCCTTGCGGTGAGGGGGAAATGGTCTGGCATATTTGGGGCGACGGGCCGCCACTGCTGCTGATGCACGGCGGCTATGGCTCTTGGACCCATTGGATCAGGAATATTGATGTCCTGTCTAAGCACTTCACCGTCTTCGCACCAGACACACCAGGCCTTGGAGATTCAGCCATGCCGCCGGAACCGATTACGCCAGACGGAATTGGTGCCGTTGTATCTGAAGGACTAAATTTGTTGGTTTCAGCCTCGAAACCCATTCAGGTGGCTGGGTTTTCGTTCGGCGGCACAATTGGCAGCCGGGTTGCAGTTCATCAAGGCGAGCGGGTGACATCTCTTGTCATTATCGGCTCAGGCGGCATGGGCATCCCCCGCTCTCCCATGGATGAAATGCTCAATTGGCGAGATGCCGAGACACCCGAAGCCATCCACGCTGCACAACGCCGAAATCTTGAAATTCTAATGATTGCAGACCCGGATAAAGTTGACGATTTAGCAATTCACACCCAAATCGAAAACACCAAACGCGGGCGCGTCAAAAGCATTAAATTCGCGGTGACAGCAAAAACTCTTGAGGCCCTGCATAAGGTGAAAGGGACGATTTCAGGAATTTGGGGCGAACGGGATGCCATTGCCCTGGGTCACATTGATAAGCGAGAAGAAATCCTGCGCCAAGTCCAACCGGACTGCGATTTTAGGGTCATCCCCGACGCGGGCCACTGGGTGATTTATGAGGCTCCAGAACCCTTCAATGAGATGCTTCTAGAAATGCTCGGGGTTACTCCAGCTTAAAGCCTTGGGATTTCACGTAGTCGGTGAAATTGTCTCGTTCGCGCACGGACAGGCGCCGGGCTGCATTTTCCGACCAGACATAATTATCTGAAATTCCAAATTTGTCTTGGTGCATCTGACGATCATCGGGCACGGGAAACTTCGCGCGCCGCTTAGCACCATAGGCTGCCAAGTCTTCTTCCAAAGACGCATCATCGTATCGGTTTCGATGCACCACCGTTGACGGCGGCAATCTAAGGGTCACATCGCGTTCTTCCGCAGGAAATCCAGCCCCCATCCCGGCAATGAGGTAGACACCTTCAGGCAAGCCCAGAATTTCTGAAATCTCGAAGGGGTATTTACGAACATTACTGACGAAACAACTGCCGAGGCCCAGCGCGTCGGCGGCAGTGGTGCAGGCCTGCATGGCGAGCGCGCCATCCACAGCTGCATTCATAAAAGTATCGACGGTATTATTAACATGGGCATGGCCGTGAATGTCGTTGGTAAAGCGCTGGCCCCGCCGCATATCACCACAGAACACCAATGAAATCGGTGCATCGGCAAACCAGAGTTCGGGCCCAAGGGCAGAAACCGCTGTCTTAGTTTTGGGGTCATCGATCACCATAATTGAGTACTGTTGCAGATCAGATTTGGCAGGGGCCGACTGCGCACACGCCAATATGATCTCTAAATAACCTTCGGGAATGGGGGTATCGGCATACTTACGGATCGAGTGCCGCCCCAAAATCGCCTTCAATACGCCTTCCGCATCAATATCTGCGCCCGCATCTGTCTTAATGCCGAAGCGATCTTCGATCATGTCCGCTAGGGTCGTCATATCTGAAACTCCTTATTCAGTTTTTTGGCAAGTTTTGGCAGGTTTTGGCGTTCTGTCTGGGAAATTCGAAAAAATTCCATGCACACCCCAACTCGCCAGTGTCCGAGCCCTCCGTGCGGTATTGACCGTAAAACACCGAAGCGTTGTGCCTGTTGATATAATTTCCTGTGCTCGGGCCCGCGTCAAATACTGATGCCGACACTGCAGCGTTTTACACCCCAAACGCTTTAGGCGCTGCTGCCAATTCTTGGGCACCCGCCGCACGTTTAGCCCTACTGGAAGTTCTGGCGCGATTTCCCGAGCAGCGGCCAATGATTTCTCGCTAAAACTCACCAAAGTGGGGGCCGGAAAATTATCAGGCCAGTGCTGGATCAAATGCTCAGCCACGACGCGCCCGGTTTGCACCTCTTGACTGGGAGAAGATTTTAGCTCGACCATCGCGCCGACCCCGCGTTTGACCAACACCTCTATGGTTTCGGAAAGTGTCATAATTCGTTCGCCGGAAAATTCAGACGAAAACCAACTTCCGATATCTAAGGTGCGGAGTTCTTCCAAGGTCATTTGGGAGACATGGCCTTTTCCATTGCTGGTCCGACCAAGAGTTGTGTCATGGAATAGAACTGGCTGTCTATCGGCCGTCAACTTAACGTCAAATTCGACACACTTTACCCCCAGATCCGCTGCCTTATTGATCGACG